>NZ_JAUNXI010000001.1 GCF_030539875.1 Methanobrevibacter sp. | reverse complement strand
AATCGAATCCCAATAGCAGTAGCATCTGCCAGGATCAAACAGAATTGAACACATAGCAGATTCATAATAAGCTAATAAAAATTATGAAGTACGCTAAAAAATATAGACGAGTATACACAAATTTGAAACAATATATATTGTAACTAATTCACCACATCTACAAAACCAACATCATACTTGAGAAAATTCAAGTACTCACAAATGTATAGCTACATGTGGAATGCAACCATCATAGTAAAAATTGTTCCATACAACAATACTTAGGTCATCGCCATAAACACATAGCACATCTAATAGACAGAGACATTTTACTAACAAAATCAATTATAAAATATTGCAAAATAATATAAAAAAATAAAATATTTTATTAAATTGAATATTTCCATAAAATATAAGTTTTTATTTATTATTTTTAGAAATAAAACTTTTCAATACAATTTTTAATAAATCATTATTATTAATCTTAAAAAAATAAAATAAAAAAAATAATTGGATAAAATAATAAAATAAAGAAAAATAAGAATGTTTTAGACTTATTGAGCATTA
Source organism: Methanobrevibacter sp. (assembly GCF_030539875.1). Taxonomy (NCBI): domain Archaea; kingdom Methanobacteriati; phylum Methanobacteriota; class Methanobacteria; order Methanobacteriales; family Methanobacteriaceae; genus Methanobrevibacter; species Methanobrevibacter sp. Next base: position 178,093 of record NZ_JAUNXI010000001.1, on the reverse strand, counting down.
AATTAAATAAGTAGTATATAAATGTAACTATATTTTCTTACAGATTACAGAAATTATTCTTGTTAAACTTCTATGCATTTTAATTCCATACTGTTCTACAATTTCAAAGCCGATTTCATCAGCAATAGGTTTTAAATCGACATAATGAGGACTTGCCATACACAGATAAGCTTCATCCTTCATATTATCATAAATTGATTTAAAGAATTCCCTGAAAATATCATCACCACTAATATCCCCAGTCGATGTTGAAATGCCGTATGGAGGATCAGTAACAACACTATCTACCTTTTCATACATTTTAAGTTCTCTCACATCAAGATTAAATGTTCTGTAATCAGTAATCCCATAATAATTCAGATTAATTGAAGTTCCATTTTTCATTTTCCAGTAAACGTCAGATCCAACAACCTTACATCCAATCAAACCCGCTTCGATTAGAATTCCTCCGGTTCCGCAGAAGGGGTCAAGTAGCAATTGACCTTCTTTTATTCTTGAAAGGTTAACCATACATCTTGCCAATTTCGGGTTCATGGACCCCGGATAAAAAAACGGCCTTTTATGAGGTTTGCTGTCTTCAAAATGCTTTTTGTTTAATTTGATTCTTTCAATAGCCACATAAATATCATTTTGATGTGCAACAACACGGATTAATGTTTTAGGTTTTGACAAATTGACTTTGATGTTTTCACAGTTTTCAAGAATTAAAGTACCTGACCGCCTTTCAGTTGCAACAGTGTCAATTTCTGTGTTAAATCTTTTCACACGAACCGCAAAAGTTTCATCAATATATTCAGACCAGATTATAGAAGCCATATCCTCATCAAAGTTATCTGCATCAGACCTTTTGATAAGTTCATGTACCTCATGAGTATATCCTAATCTTTTTGTTAAAATTTTATAATATGAATCGATATCTTCTTTTGAGATATTTCTTAAAATAACCAAACCTTCTGTTATCACCTCAATATCGGCAATAATATTTTCACATTCCATAACCGCCTTCAACTCGGCGAGAGGCAATTCAGGATGTTCTTGTGACTGTATACATAATAATTCCATAAAATTCACCAAAAAAAAATTAGAAAAAAAATTATCTTTTAAATTTATCAAAATGTCTTTGAATAACTTTCTCCCTTGAATTGTCCAATTCAACATCAGGAACTTCTTCAACATCATCCCTATAATGATCTTTCAAATCCATATCATCATAATAATCATCACTATAATAATATTCATCCCTTATTTCATCATAATAGCTTTTATCAGAATAGAAGTTTTGAGGTTGCAAATCATCACCAGCTCCATCAGCATCATTTCCAAATCTTCCACCATAGGGTTCGTACTCATAGTTATGCCTTTGTTGATAATCATCGTCTAAATTCAGATTACGGGGAGAATATTCATAATCCCTTCTTTGAAATCTGTCTCTTTCATTGGCAATGGGTGTTATAGGTTCAAATTCATCATGGAAATCATCCCTGCCAAAATAATCGTCATCATTTAAATAATCATCATGATAATGGACATTGGCATATCCTGACGGATGTTGGAAATTTCTAAACCGGGATATGTTCGAGAATATAATCTCTTCAACATGAGAAGGGTTAGAAATGTTTATTAGTTCCATCTGATTGTTGTCATAAGCACTGTAAACCGAAACAGAACCTATGTTAAACAATCTTGCAAGAATATTTTGAGAAGTATTAACATCTTGGATAGTTGCATATGGCATGTAGCTTTTTTTAGTGGATAACACTCCGGATTTAATAATAATCTTTGAATCAGTTAGAGTATATTCAAGAGCATACCAACTAAGAAGCTGCCATATAATGTATAATATAATAATAAGAATGACTACAAAAAAAGCAATGGCAGTATATCTTGTTAAAGGTAAAGTAATATGAGAAATAAGATAAACTTGCATTTTACCAATAAACTTAATTATCACTGGTGAGGCCCAAAAAACAATAATCAATAATATCAGACCGTAAATAGCTTTTTTACAGCCCAATAGCATATTAGATTTTGTTTTATAGAGAATTCTTTCATTAGCTTTAATTCCATTTTTATTAAATAACATTATTATACTATTAGAATTTACTTTTAAATAAAGTTTTATAAAAAAAAGAATAAATAAATAAGCCTCAGCTCGCCCATCATTCATCACGTATCAGAGCTCATAGGGTTCATCATCGGCTTATTGTATGATATTAAATTATCCAAACATCACGCCTGCTTCAGTTTTGAACAATTCGTCTTCTTTAGTTTTGCTCATGACCTTGTCAATAGCATCCATAAAGTCGGCAAGAGTAATTACCTCACGTTTTTCACGAATTGCAAACATACCTGCTTCAGTACATATGGCTTTTAAATCTGCACCTGACACATCATCAGTCAAATCGGCAATTAAATCAATGTCTGCCTCTTCATCCAAGGACATGTTTTTAGTGTGGATTTTTAAAATCTCACGTCTTCCGTCAACATTCGGAAGGGGAACTTCAATAAATCTGTCGAAACGTCCGGGACGCAATAATGCAGGATCCAATATATCAGGCCTATTAGTTGCACCGATGATTCCAATATCCCCTCTTGATTCGAAACCGTCAAGTTCTGCTAAAAGCTGCATTAAAGTCCTTTGAACTTCCCTATCTCCACTGGTGGAGCTTTTAAGTCTTTTAGCTGCAACAGCGTCAAGTTCATCAATGAATATAATGGCCGGAGCTTTCTCTTTAGCAAGTTCAAATACTTCACGCACCATTCTTGCTCCTTCCCCAATATATTTTTTAACAAACTCGGAAGCAACAATCTTAACGAAAGTAGCATTGGTTTCATTTGCAACCGCCTTTGCAAGCAATGTCTTACCTGTTCCAGGAGGCCCATATAACAATATTCCTTTAGGCGGTTCGATTCCTACTTTTTTGAATAATTCAGGCTCGGTCAAAGGCAATTCCACTGTTTCTTTAACTTCAACAATTTGCTCTTCCAGTCCACCAATTTGTTCATAGGTAATATCAGGTTTAGTTTCAATTTCCATTCCTGAAACATTAGCATCTTTTTCAGACGGTAAAACTTCAACAATACCGAAAGTTTGTTGGTTTAGTGCAACTCTTGAACCTGGCACCAATAACTTTTCATCTAAGAAATTTGAGTAATTAACAAGAAAACTAGGACCTGTACTACTTTTAACGGTCATTCTATTATCATCTAAAATTTCAGTAATAGTAGCTAACACTAAAGGTGGAGATCTAAATCTATCAATTTCTGAACGTAATGATTTAGTTTCTCTCTCAAGCCTTATTTTTTCATTTTCTATTAAGACTTTATCTTTTTCTAATTTTCTAACTTTCCACATTAAGTTACTTTTTGCTTTGGATTTTTCCTCTACTAAATGATCAATTTCATCTTGCAAAGCAACAACTTTTTCTATCAATTGATCTTTTGAAGAATTTTCCAAATGACTTAAATCATCCATGTGAATCATCTCCAGTTAGCGAATAAATTTTCAACATTTTACTTTAATAACAATTTGTAATTTTAAAGTATATAAAAGTATTTATTTTATAATACCAACAAACATTTAATAAATTAATAGTATAAATATTTATAAGAAAAAATAAAGGAAACTGATTAAAATGGAATGTGAAATCTGCGGTAAAATAGTACCCGAAAATAATCCAATAAGAGCAAAAATCGAAGGATCAGTTATGGTTGTATGTAAAGATTGCTCAAAATTAGGAACAATACAAAAAGCACCTCCACAACCAAAATTCAGACAAAAACCAAAAGGAAAACAAGGAAAAACCACTAAGCGCACCAATTATTCTAGAAGAGATGAACCTTCAGAAGAGCTAATTGAAGATTTCAACATAGAAATCAGAAAAGCAAGAGAATCAAAAAACTGGTCTCGTGAAGATTTAGGTAAAAAGATTAATGAAAGAGTTTCAGTCATTACAAGAATCGAAACTAGAAAAATGACTCCAGATACAAAACTAACAAAAAAATTAGAAAAAGCTTTAAATATAACACTTCTAGAAAAAACAGGCAATGTCGACTTAAACGAATTTATAAATACTTCCACCGGTGAACGTACCTTAGGAAGCATAATGAAAATAAAAAGAAAGTAGCTATTTTATATAGCTATTTAATTTTTCATTTTTAATGTGTCTTTTTTTACCTTTTACAGAATAATCAATTAAACCGTCATTTTTTGCCTTATGAGAATAGTAACCTTTAAAGGGTTTTGAAAGTTCCAACTCTTTTTTTAATTGATTATAACCTTCAAATTCATTACTTACAACAACCACGTGTGCAGGAGGATGAATTTTTTTTACATTCATAATACTTAAAGTAGTGTCTTCCTTTACGAAAAATGCAGTGGCGACCTTAGATTTAGTTCTAAGTTCGGAATTTAAAATTTTTTCAACTAATGAATCTGCATACTTAGAATCGATTTGTTTAGGTTTAGTTATTAAATTCAAATTACCATGACGCTCCATATCTGCAATTGCATTAAGTAATTTTGAATTATTTTCCCCTCTGATTAAAATTAAAGCCATTTTACCCCCTCAAATAAAAAAAATGAAAGGTGAATAATCACCTATTTTGGAAAGATTTAAGCAGTCTGCTTCTAAATAATACCAATAAAATCAAAATAATACCTACAGCCGTTTGTATACTGCCCAAAACAGTTAAAATATTTCCATCAATTGGCAAATCCCATGCAGGAGATGATCTATCACCAGGAAGTGCATTATAATAAACACCAACAGCTTTAGATCCTTGTTTTACATTGATATCCTTAGGTTCGACATGATCCACACCTACTAAAAGACCGTTATTAATACCTCTGTTAATAGAACCTGCAATTGCAGATGCATCATAACCATATTTGGAAACAGACGCTTCAACAATCTCTTTTGTAGTAGATGCTAAACCTGGCTTGTCACTTCCATAAACTGATACACTAACCGCATTAGATTTAACGGTTAACGCATTTCCTAATGCTTCATATGCATAAACAGTTCGAATATCTGCTCCACAGACAGGACATTTTCCATAGAGTTCTGCTGAAGGATAACCTATCGCCCAACCGCAGTCATCACAGATTTTAGAATATTCCTCATCCATAGGATAACCTGTGGAATTCAATTCTTTAGGTGTAAACATGTCGGAAGTAGAAATACCTGATACAAGATTTACTCCACCTCCACCGTATTTTTCTCCAGAATCTTTAGCTACTTCACCCATAGCCTCTGAGAGAATTGTAGTTGCAGGATAACCATCCCTAATCATTTTACCGATATTCAGTGCAGTTTCCTTTCTTACAGTGTCTGCAGTACCATATAAAGGATTTCCCGCAGTATTTCTCAAGTGAATAATAGCTCCTTTTTGACCTGGCTGCAGAGTTGCCACACCACTGTTATACGGAGTGACCTTAATCTCATTACTTGCATCATCAACTGTAATTACATAAGCATCAAATGATCCGCCAATAGCTGCACCAATATTCGGACCTCCAACAAGAAGACGGGCTCCTTTGAATTGGGAAGCTAGAGAAGCGGCAGATGCTGCAGAAGCATTATTCTCTAAACTAGCAACCGCATCAACAATCGATTCCAGCCTAGTGTCTGAACTACCAGTACCTCCAGAAAGTACTGCAAAGTGATTATTTCTAGAAAGCAGGAAAGTTGATTGGAACATGTTATGAGCAAAGGACATACTTCCAGCAGCAGCCCCATTAGGATCGCTTCCGGTTGGATCTGTAATAACTAAAATATTACAAGTAGCTGCCGCACTACTCATTGTTAATAATAATATTACAAAAAATACACATGAAACTTTTAATTTATTCAATTCCTTCACCAACTTCATTTCGTTTTATTTTCCAATTCAACAGACGAAAAGTCTTCTATAACAGTTACAGTAACTACGCCAGTATTCTTGTCTACTTGTACATCAGCAACAGTAATAGGTTGAACAGATGTACCTGGCACCGTAGACCGTGTTGCAAATTCCTGAGCCGATTGAATGGCATCCTGAAGCGAAACTTCTCTTTTGGAAGTTTTCAAAATATCACCGTATATTACACTGCCCTCTCTAAAACCTGCTTGCATAACGTTTCCTCTAATTGTTTCAACAGGAACTATATCATTGCCTTTAACGATAACACCGGAAATAGCAATACCGTCATTAATTTCATCAGAAGAAGCAAATGCGACATAAGTGATTAAACGACCGCAAAGAATTAAAATAAACGCCAATAATAAAATTATCAATGTGTCTCTTCTAATTTTTATAAACATATTTATCCTCTTAATATCAATATCTTTGAATAAGAATAAAATTTATTCATTTATTATATTAATTTAATTAAATATTTAAAGTTATATAATATCATTTAAGATGTTCTTTGCAAAATCCATTCCCTGAGCCCCGATTAACAAAATAATGTCTTTTTTATCAGCCTTATTGTAAACTTCACTTAAGCAGTCTTTCAAATTGTCATAGTGAACATATCTAATATTGTTCTGATTTAACACCTTGAAAAATACTTCCCGCTCTTCATTAATAACATAATTTAAATGGTTAACAACATCATTACTTGAAGACAAATACAATTCAATATCATCATCCATAGATTCTGCAAGGGCCTCAACATTTAACCTGTTAATTTCAACGCCCCGAGAACCTCTGATAGCACAGACAACATGTAATTTCTGATTGTCCGGAAGCATTTTTAGAGTTTCAGAAATTGTTGCTTTAATGCCTTCAGGATTATGGGCAAAATCATCATAAATCAAAGGCTCATCATTTAATTTGGTAAAACGCCTATTAAGAGAATTGTAAGATTTGACTCCTTCAACAATAACTTTAACATCCAAATCCAATGATATGCAAGCCCCAATAGCGGATAAAATATTTTGAATGAAATGATTGCTTTTAAAAGGCAATTCATCAATAGTTAAAATAGGATAATTCCTATAGTAAATCTTGTCATTGTCAAAATAGACTGCATTTTCATCATTAATTTTAGACATTGAAGTGTAAAATGGATTTTTCACATCCATCTCCATTAACAATTCATCATCATGATTTAAAATGCAAATTCCATCACCAATCTCTTTTGGAACTTCGGATATTTCTTTAAATACATCATCAATAGAGTCTATAAGGCCTATATGGTCAACTGCAATATTGGTTATAACACCGACTTTTGGCCTAATAACCTTGGTCATCAGTGCTGCATGATTTTCCATTAATTTTCCAAGCCATCCCTGAACTTCTGAAACTTCAATAACCAAATAATCCAGCTCACCATTTTCAAGCACTTCATCAGAAATCAATTTAGAAACCATCGGATCAATCAATGTGTTAAATTCCGATTCGTCATCAGTATTGGTGAGAACATGGTATCCCGCATTATCTAAAATATGATAAATTAAATGGGAAGTTGTTGATTTACCATTTGTTCCGGTAATAATGATATTAGTTGAATTAGGTGAAAATTTATTAATTGTATCATAAAGCGCAAAAGCATTAGCAAGTTCAATCTTATCTGTAATTATTAATGGGAAACTGAGCTTTTCAGCCATTTCAATAGCTCCGTCTTTCGGTGTTCGTGTGATTAAACAGGCAATATTTTTTCTAAATGCCATCTTTACCCCTTCAGCATCAATCCAATGGCGCACAACAATATCTCCAGTGTGCGCATCATTTAAAAAAGTGAATTTGCCTGAAAATCCATCTATTGAAAAGAAAGCGACATTTCCAACGAGTTTTCCATCAACATATTTAGCCAAATCTTTAATTTTCATATAAATCCCCTAAAAAAAGCAATTAGAATAGGTACATCTTAGCAAGAATACCTATTATACATAATAAAACTGTGAATCCCCAATAACTTAATATAATTTTTACCTCAGACATGCCATAATGATTTAAAGTGTGATGTAGAGGTTCTACGGGCAATTTGATGATATGTGCTCTGTGAAGCAGACTAACGACAACTGAAATAATCGGCACGCCCAATGCAAGCACACCAAAATAAGGCATGTCACATACTAAAACAGCTGCTGCATAGCCGGTACCCAGTACAAATGATCCTGTATCCCCCATAAATATTGAAGCAGGATATTTATTAAATACTAAAAATCCTAAACATAATCCTGCAAGAATTAAAAATGGCGCAATAGTATTTGCACATCCGAATAAATAGCCATATGCACAACAAGCAAATGAAGCAATACCCACAATACCTGCTGCAAGACCATCCATCCCATCAATAAGATTAACTGAATTAATACATCCGAGAATAGCTATTACAACTACTGGAATTGCCAATATACCTAATTGAAAACCTCCAATAGAAGTAACAACACCTGTTAAACCCAAGAACAACCCCAATACAATTTGACATATAATTTTTTCAAGTTCTTCCGGTTCTGTTTTAATCGGAACTTCTCCAATAACTTCAACTTTACCCTTTTTAAGCAAATCATCTACTTCGGCCTTTGCTTTAGGAGTAGCTACACGGACTTCCTCATCAGGTTCAACATCCAATCTTCCAAGAGTGACAATTTCATCAGAAACATTTACAACAATTTTTTGAACTTCCTTAACCTTAAGACCAATTAAATCGTCGACCCAACCTACAATTCCCCCTGCAAGCATTATAAAAGACACTATTAAAATTGGCGTATTTTGATAATATAATGCAATTAATAGGGAAATTGTAAATAAGAATGCAATACCTCCCATTGTTGGAGTACCGCTCTTATGTCTATGTTCGCTAACAATCGGATTATCCGCAATCCTTGCCTTAAGTAATATCCTTTTAACATACCATGTGAATAATATAGTGGCACATAATGTTATTAAAAAAAGGATTGAAATATCTGTATAATTCATTTTACCACACAATAAATCTTCTAAACTAATAAATTATCTATTGGTAATAGTATATAATTATAACTTATAACATGAACTTATACTAATTTTTCAATTAATTTTTCAAGGTCTTCTTTTGAATTTGCCCTTGCAGTGACTCTTTGATAATCAGTTGGACCATGAACAACAAAATCATTATATTCAAATGACTTTACAGGCACATTTGGAGCCGGACCTTCATAATTGCCAACAGGAATTTCGGTAGAATAATAATATTTTAGTTTATCTGAAATATCAGACAATGAAAACTCACCAATTGCCATATTAACTAATTCGCATAATGAATTAACACCACAAGTAGCTGTAGTTAAATATCTTGTGCCGTTAGGACGTGTATTTACTTCAATAGCATATAATTGGTTTTTTTTAGCAGAATACATGAAATCCATCTCAAAAATGCCATCGGATGCCAAGTTTTTAGCAACCTGATAGGCAACATGCTGCACTAAATTATTATCCAATCCGCGAACCATACAAGGTCCTGTTTTAACTTTATTTAACGGATGTGTTCCTTCCAAAGTTGTTTCACCCTTATAAATTGGAGGCAAAGCAACATATTCTCCATTATACCCCAATACTTCAATAGAAATTTCAGACCCTTCAATAAACTCTTCGCATAAAGCCTGATTAAATTCTTCAAAGTATTCATCAACATCCTCAATGGATTTGGCTATTTTAATATCCTTTCCACCCTGACCCTCACCCTGCTTTAACACAACCGGAAAATCCAATGTTAAATCTTCAGGACTGTTTAAAATTTGATAATCCGGAGTCACAACGCCTATTTCCTGATAAAATTCTTTAGTTTTAATTTTATCGGAGGTCAGTTCAACCGCATTAACCCCGGCTGCAATTACGGGAATTCCAAATTCCCCTTCAACCTCTTCTTTCATACGGGCAATGTCAATTAATGGAGGATCTATTCCTATTAATGGAACAATTGCATCAACATTGTGCATCAATGCCACTTGTTTTGGACCTTCCATTCCACGGGGGACGATAAATACTTGATCAGGCAAATCTAAATTAATTGCATCTTCATTAGATTCTGTTAAAACACTTTCTATGTTTTTACTTTTAACATACCAATCGATATCATCGTATAATCTTGAACCAATGAATAATAACTTCATAATACACATCCTTTTAATAAATTAATAAAATCATAAGCGGTTTTCTCAACATTTAAAGTGGGATTTTCACCCCAGTCCATAGTTTCGGGTTCGATTCCAACAAATATTATCTTAAAATCCATGCTTTTCTGCAAATATTTGACAAAATATGACAATGACATTGAATGGGTTGAAATGCCGATATTTACAAAGTCCTTTTCGTCAACAATTTTAATATCTCCGGGTTGAGCTCCCATTAAACATGCATCAACAATAATTACATGACTCGGCTGTTCCTTTCTAATTTTGCCAGTATAATTTTCAGGAACCGTCTTTGAATTTATTAGCAATACATTATCCTTTTCGAAGTTTTCTTCAATTAATTTATTAATAATAAACGGACCGACACCATCATCGCTTTTAAGCTCATTACCAACACCTAATATGATTAATTTTTTAAAACCGGTTAAAAATTCCTTTAAATCTGAATCAAAAGACAACATATCACCTAATAATATTCTGTTTTAATAGTTTCAATACCATTTCCCATTATATATTTTAGTTTTATATTTATTAAATCGTTTACCTTTACTGATTTTTCTTCCAATGGAATCAATAATGGCGGATTCAACATAGGCAGAGGTCCAACAATTAAGTTGTCTGTAAGTTTAGTGTAGGTTGTAATCATCAATCCGTTAACTGTACCTGATTTATCTGTTTTTAAGGTTAAATCAATATCAAATTCCGGTTTAATATCATTTAAAAAATTAAATTCGGAATAAACAACAGGTTTTGAATACTCTTCATAATTCGCTCCTTCATCCCAATGAATATAATGCCTTTCAAGATTTACAAGTTCAACCGTGTTGATAATTCCCTGAGGTATGATTTTGCCGTTTTCTTTTAAAAATTTTTTAGCATGGTTAAGAACTGGGATTTCCTCCTCATCTATTAATGCGGTGTCTAACATTTCACAAACAATTAAATCTGCTTTTTTTGTGAAATCATACTCTAAAACATCACTGTTGATTACTTCAGTATTGTCGAATGAACTTAAGTTTTCCCTGGCGCATTCATATGCCTTTTCATCAATTTCAAGAGAAATAACTTCATTGAAATATTTGCTTAAAAAATAGGATAAAACGCCGCTTCCACAACCTAAATCATAAGCCAAATCCATGTTCCCTTCATAATCATCAATAGCTTGAAAAAAAACGGACAACCTGTCATTATCTTTTAGTAAATCAAAATGATAAGGCGTTGTTTTAAATTTCATGTTAAAAAAAAAGAATTAATGGTGGTGATAATGATGGTGGTCATGAGACTGACCGGGTTCGTGGAAATCTTCACCATTTGCTGTACTTGTAAGTTTTACGTGTTCAACCCCTTTAAGCCTCATGATTCTTTCAGTTAAATCACGAATTTCAGCAATATCTCCATTAACAACTACAATTTCCATACAATACTTGTCAGTCATGTGAATATGCATGCTGGTATTGATTTCATTTCTGAAACTATGCTGGATTTCAGCTAAATTTTCCATAACACCAGTATAATGGTGATCATAAATAATAGTTACAATACCAATTCTTTCCCCTTCCATAGAATTCATCCATTGATATCTTACAATATAATCCTGAAGTGCATCACGAATTCCTTTTGAACGAGATTGATATCCTCTATCTTTTAAAACTTCATCAAAATCGGCTAGTAATTTTTTTGGTAAAGACATACTTATTCTCATCATATTATACACGCATTAAAACATCAATTGTTATTTATACATATAGAATTTAGATTATATAAATATTATGATTAAATAATAAAATAATATTACTCATAATAATAAAAAATAGAGAAAATATTATTCAACCAACAGATAATATTCCCCATCGGCCTTATTGATTAATTTTAAGAGCCCCTTATTCTGAAGGGACAAAATGATATGGTACATTCTAAAATTAGTAAGTTTCAAATCACCATAAAGCAGATAACCCTCAAGAGTGTATTTTGAAATCAAATTTTTATCATCAACCAAACTTTTAATTAATTTATATGATTCCTCTTCTTTTAAGTTTAATTCCAACTCTTTAATATCTTTTTTAGAATTAACTGTATTAATTTCCTTTTCGCTTTTCGACAAACTGACTTTATTATCGGAAAAATCAACCAAATCTTTATTTTGAAGCTCTTCGAGAATCTGAACCAAATCATACTCATGAAATCCCAGTTCCTTTTTCAAAATATCAACTGGAATCCCATCAGGATATTCAATGTTGAATATTTTAATCTGGTCTAAAACAACCTCTTCTTTTTTAGTAATATTTATCATATAATCAGTTGACAAGTTTATAATAATATATTATCTAAGTAATATTACTTAAATATTTATGATAATTGTACTTCCTTATCGGCAGCTATTTTTTCCTGGCGGGTTTTTTCAGCATGCTCTTCGGGAGTTAAATCATAGGGTCTTGTAAAGAACAGCTCAATATCATCAACCACCTGACATATGGACATGTGAACCAACTCTTTTAAAGCAAGACTCTTTTGAACCCTGTTTAAAGAATCATCACTATAAATTCTATCATAATCTTTTTTATAATCCTGACGTATTTTTGATGGATCCAAATCGATTTCAAGCTGATTAGCATTATATTCTTCGGTTAAAACCAAAAAGTTTATCAGTTCCTCTTTTTCATATTCAAAATCATCAGTTTCGTCTTCAATAACTTCATGGAAATAACTGCTTACTGACTGGAAAACATCTCTTGAAACATTTCCATTTAAAATATTGTCCATAAATAAACCGAATATCTCTGAGATAAAATATTTGCCGTTTTCCTCTTTTGTTTGGAAAATCAATTCATTTTCCACATTTACAACATGTTGAATCATGCTAATTTCCTTTCCTTTTTCAAAAGATTTAACATCAAATTTGACATTGTTCAGTTTATAATCAGCATTTGTTTTAAGTGCATTTTCTATATTTTCAATCTCTTCTTTTGTAATTTCCATAAAATCTTCAGACATGATTTACCTCATATTTATTTAGATGTTTATAATATTAAAAGTATTTATTAATTAAATCATTATAATAAAAAACATGGAAAGCGAATACATATTGGTTGAACTTAGGCAATTATCTCCAAATGAAAACATTACAAAAGAAGAATTGATGAATATACTTAAAAAGTATGCCGGCATTATTTCAGTATATGATTTAATGATGGCTACAGCATATATGAGAAAGGATGGAGAATTCGTTCATGTCAAGTATCGTGAAAAATATCTGAAAGTTTATATAAAATATTTTATCATGAGAATGAAAGAAGTTCTGGAAAAAGAAGACTATGATTACGAAGCAAATATTGATAAAGTGGCTTTTGAGAAATCATTTCCAATGCTTGAGAGAGTGTTTGAAAAAGAAAGACTGAGCGCTTCAAAAGATGATAAATTTCCATTAATTTATGTCATTACATCATTATACACTACATTCATTTTAGAAGAGCCCATACATCCTGTGGGAAGTGAATTTCCAGGAAGTTTAAAGGTAGAGGAGAGAAATGGGAAATTTTTATGTCCGGTTAAGGACAATCAGAAAGATAATATCAATGCAGTTTGTCATTTATGCTTAGCAGAACAGACACCGGATATTTAGAGTTGATTTTATGAGAATATGCGTGTATGGATCAGGAAGCGAAGATATAAATAAAATATATACAGATGCCACTTATGAATTAGGCTGTATAATGGCTCAGAAAGGACATACTCTTGTTTTTGGTGGAGGAGACAGTGGAATAATGGGTTCATGTGCTAAGGGAGTTCATGACAATGACGGGAAATCAATAGGAATTGCTCCCAAGTGGATTGAAAATTTTGAACCTCTCTGCGATGAATGCACCCGATTTATTTATGTCGAATCAATGGATGAGAGAAAGAATAAGTTTTTGGAAAATTCCGATGCAATTATTGTTGCACCGGGCGGAATGGGCACTTTAGACGAATTTTTTGAAGCTATTACATTAAAAAAACTCGAACAGCACAATAAAGACATCATTATCTTTAATATTGACAATTTTTATGAAAAAATGTTTGAAATGCTTGATGAAATGAATCAAAAAGGATTCCTATATAAACCATCCAAAACATTTAAAAAAGCCAGTACCGTAGATGAAATCTTTGAACTTTTAGAAAATAAATAAAAAAAGATTTTTACTGATTGAGCACTTCATTGATGAAGTACTCATGAATTAAAGTATCATGTGTAAGTTCCGGATGGAATGAAATGGCAATATTGTGACCTTGCTGAATAGCTATAATTTCATCATCTAAAACAGACAGTACTTTAATATCCTCTTTTGATTTATCATAACCCTCAAGAGCAGGAGCCCTAATAAATACTCCCTGATATTCCTGATTAAATATTTCAATAGGGGATTCGAAGGAATCTTTTTGTCTCCCATAAGTGTTTCTTTTAACTGAAATATCCATTAAACCAATTAATGGCTGGTCAAAGTCTGTTTTTTTACCAAGCAGCACCATCCCTGCACAAGTTCCGAATACTGCAATATTATTTTCTTTAATTACCTTATCAATTCCTCTCTCAAAGATAAGTTTGCCTATTACAGTACTTTCTCCTCCAGAAATAATTATGCCGTCACAGGTTTGTACATCTTCAGCATATCTTACAGGTTCAACTACAATGTCAACACCCATGTTCCGGGCCGCCTTTTTTGTTATGTCATAGTGCTCACTTACTGCACCTTGTAAATTTAAGATTCCTATTTTTATCATCATAACACCAAAAATATAAAAATTAGTTAGATATTTGTTACAGGTGCTATTAAAAATTTATTAATGATATAGCTAGGACTCAAAAATTAATTTCTAAAAAAATAATGCTTCAATTGCAAAATAAAGAAAATTTTGTGCAGTGAACTTTACTGGCGAATGTGATTAAAAAAAGAAGAAGAAAAAAAGAGAATTTATTTTTTAATTGTATCAATTGCGCTTCTTGCACCTGCTTTTACAAAACTGCTTTCATCTTCAAGTAATTTTTCAAGTTTAGGAATAGCTTTTTCATCACCTAAATTTCCAAGTGCCCAGGCAGCTGCCCCCCTTACTTTCCAATCTTCATCATCTAAAGTTTCGATTAATGGATCAACAGCTGCATCACCCATACGGGACAGTGCAGTGGAAGCTTCCCTTCTAACAAGTTTATTATTGTCTTTTAATGTTTTGATTAATGCAGGAATAGCTTTTTCATCATTTAATGCACCTAAAAGAGTAGCTACATGCAATCTTATGTTTTTCTTTCTGTTTGATAATGCATCGATTAAATAATCGATTGCTTCCTCGCCTTTTAACTCCAATTGCCCTACAGCATCTTCTACAACAAAATCATCTTTATCATTTAATAATTCAATTAATTCTTCAATACTATTTTCCATTTCAATCCCTCACATACAAAGGTAGTTTACCATCATTTAATTAATAATTATAACTTAAAGCATATAAATATTTCGATAGTATACGAACAAATTTCTACAAAATTATCATTTAAATATAATTAAGATAATATTATTAATATACGAACGATTGTTGTAAGTGAAATAATGTATAATATTGCAGTAATAAGTGGAGACGGCATAGGAAAAGAAGTAATGTCAGCATGTGAATATTTGCTCGATAAACTGGACTTGGAATTTAGTTTTAAATATGGAGAAGCGGGTTTTGACTGTTATAATAAAAATGGTACAACATTACCTGAAGAAACCATTAAAATATCTAAGGATAGTGATGCAGTGCTTTTCGGAGCATCAACATCAACCCCCGGACAACCCAGCCCAATTATCAATTTAAGAAAGGAACTTAATGTTTATGCAAATGTAAGACCTATTAAATCATACAAAGGAGTAAATTCAATTCATGATGATATTGACTTTGTAATTGTTAGGGAAAATACAGAAGGACTATACTCACAAATCGAATATGGTGATAAAAATAAGATGATTGCCGAGAGAATAATTACTCGAAAAGCATCTGAGAGAATATCTAAAGTCGCATTCAACATATGTGTCAAAAGAGGGGAAAACAAGGTCACTTGCGTTCACAAAAGCAACGTTTTAAAAAAGACCGACGGTGTTTTTAAAGAAAGTTTTTATAAAGTAGCCCAAAATTATCCTCAAATTAAAACTGAAGACTTTTATGTTGATGCAATGGCCATGTATCTGGTTACACAACCTCAAAACTTTGATGTGATTGTTTCTAGCAATTTATTTGGAGACATACTTTCTGATGAAAGTGCCGGACTCGTTGGTGGACTGGGCCTTGCCCCATCTGGAAATATAGGAGACCATAACGGATTATTTGAACCGGTTCATGGATCAGCACCAGACATTGCAGGCAAAAACATTGCAAATCCATGTTCAATGATACTGTCCGCATCAATGATGCTTGATTATTTAGGAGAATGGGAAATCTCAAATAATATAAAAAATGCTGTTGAGAAAATTATTTCAGAGTGTAAAGTCAGAACTCCCGATTTAGGCGGAGATTCCTCAACAATGGAAGTAACAAAAGCAATAGTTAAGGAGTTAATTTAAATGTTGAATATTACTACTTTTTTAGATGCAAATTCAAAACGTTTAGATAAAAACGTCTTATACAATTCCACAACCGGCGAAAAATATACTTCCAGTGAAATTTTATCCATAGTATCAGAGATTGGAAGAAATTTAAAGGAATTGGGAATTAAAAAAGGCGACAGAGTCATAATTTATTTAAAAAATTCAGAAGAATATTTATTTTCCCTTTTTGCAATATGGAGGATAGGTGCAATAGCCATTCCAACAAACAGGGTCTTTACATCTAACGAACTTGAATACATTGTAAGTGATTCAAAGGCAAAATTAATGATTACAGATAAAAAAGCAAAAGACATTATTGATATTGATACACATATTCTTGAAAATATTTCAGAATTTAGAAATTGCGAGGTTTTAGAATCTGAAAATACTGATTGGGACGATTTATGCCAATTACAATATACATCAGGCACTACAGGACAACCTAAAGGTGCTATGCTTACCCATGGAAATTATTTCACAGCAATCCACAATGAATGTGACGTATTAACCTTAAAACAAGACGACGTATTTTTAGGAATTTATCCTATGGCACATGTTGGCCTATCATGGGCTATTGCTGCTTTAAGGGCTGCTGCTTACTACATTATGATTGAACAGTTCAATATTGATGAATATCTGGAATTGTGCGAAAAGGAGAAAGTTACTGTTTTAACAGGAATGCCTCCCGTAATCCATTCATTAACTACAATGGATGCCCGCAGCCAACTTAAAAGTGTTCGTGAGATTATCTCCGGAGGAGGACCATTACATAAGAAAATATGGAAAGATTTTCATCAAACCTACGGAATACCAATTATTAATGCATATGGATTGTCTGAAACAATTGTAATTGGAACCGGCACAGTTATCAGACCAGAAGATTATAAAGAAGCTGACAGGTTTGAAAGCGTTGGCCATCCCGTCTGTTTTTCAGAAGTGAAAATTGTTGATGAGAATGACTCCAATAAAATATTGCCACAATACAAGCAGGGAGAAATTGCACTTAGAGGACCTGCAATCGCTAAAGGATATTGGGGCAATGAAGAAAAAACTAAAGAATCATTTTTAGATGACGGATGGTTTTTAACTGGTGATATTGGATATGTTGATAAAGATAACCGTTTATTCATTACAGACCGTAAGAAGGACATGATTGTAATGAGCGGATGGAAAATCTATCCTACTGAAGTTGAAGAAGTGCTAATTAAATATCCTGAGGTTAAGGAAATATCCATTTTCAGCATAAACGACTGTCATAGAGGAGAAATTCCTGTTGCAGCAGTTGTTTGGGAAAATAAAGAAGACCGTGAAGGGTTAATTAAATACGCCCGTGAAAACTTATCAAGATATAAAGTTCCAAGAGAAATATTTGCAATCGATGAACTTCCAAGAGTAAACGGCTGGAAATTACTTAGAAGAGAACTTAGAAAAATGTTTAAAAAATAAAAAAAAGTTTTTTTTGGAATTAGAATCAGAGGATTCTAACTCCCTTATTTTTTCTGTGATTATTTATAAATCATGGTTCCGATGCCATCTGTAGTAAATATTTCAAATAGAAGGGAATGTTTCTTACGTCCGTCAATGATATGGCAGGATTTAACACCATTTTCAATAGCTTTTACACATGTTTCGATTTTCGGAATCATTCCGCCTGAAATAACTCCCTCTTCAATTAAACCCTGAACTTCTGAAATTCTAATCTTTTGAATTAGGGATTTTGGATCATCAGGATCTCTTAAAACACCAGGAACATCAGTTAAAATAATTAATTTTTCAGCGCCGACTGCACTTGCAACTTCTCCAGCTGCAGTATCTGCGTTTAAATTCAAACTGGTTCCATCTTCTGCAATTCCCACAGGAGATATGACCGGAATATAATCGTTGTCCAAGAACATTTTAAGCAGCTTGGTGTTTACACAGTCAACTTCACCTACAAGGCCTAAATCTATGACTTCTTCATCGATTTTTCTAGCCTCTTTTTTATGGGCAAAAATCAAGCTTGAATCTTTTCCAGACAGACTTATTGCATCCCCATCATGTTTAATAAGTTCTGATACGATTTCTGTTGAAATCTTACCGACCAACACCATTTCAATAATTTCCATAGTTTCTTCGTCGGTTACTCTTAAACCTTTGATAAATTTAGGCTCCTTACCTAATTTATCCATTGATCTGGATATTTCCGGACCTCCCCCATGTACAATAAGAGGTTTCATCCCAACATATTTAAGTAAAACTGTGTCACGTGCTGTAGATGATTTTGCTTCATCATCAACCATTGCATGTCCACCATATTTAATTAAGATTTTTTTATCATGAAACTTTTTTATATAAGGCAAAGCTTCGATTAATACATTTATATCTTTCATTTAATCACTGAATTAATAATTTTTTTAATCATAAGTTGTACATTATAAATTATATTCTTTAATGTAATTATATATTGCACATAACATTAAAGACTGTGAAAAAATTTTATTTCAAATCAATAAAGATGATTTTGTTTAAATGCAAACTTATAAAAAAAATATTTCAGGGGTTGATTAACCCCATTATAAACAAAATTTAAAGGTAAATCTGTATTCCTGATTTACAACTTCCATTCCTTTAAATGAACCTTCTAAAATATCTGCAACTTTCTGTAAGTCTTCAGCAGTTATCGCACTGCCATTAGCCAATGGTGAGAAAAATGTAATTTCATCATCGGTAATCAGGTAGTTTAAAAGTTTTGTGTCCTCTTTCTGATATTTTTCAACAATAGCTAAAATTTTTTCTTCAACATCCTTATCCAAGTTTGTCATTAATATCACCTTTAATCATAGTTAACCTAAAAAGTATATAAACATTTATATATCTGTGTCATGAACTCTTTAAATTTAAAAAGAGCTGCAAAAAATAAGCGTCAAATCCCAGCATTAACAGTGAATTTTCGAATTCATAGCTAAAAAATTACTATAAAAAAAGTATAAAAATAGAAATTTAAAAGCAATCTGCAAAAAAAAGCTATCTGCTTAAATTAAATTCCATATTTTTTATTAAAGTATTTTTCTTTTAACTCTAAGTTGAGTTCCTCTAAATCTGCACCGCCAATAGCTTTCTTTAAAGTTTTAAAACAGATTTTTTTAGGTACGGTTGTATTTTTGATATGGGATTTATTCCAGATTTTATCAAATCTTTTCTTTAAACTTCCAAAATCAAATTTTTCAGAAACATTTTTTAGATTAATTAAATTTGCATGATTAATAACATCATACCCCGCATAAGTTTGCGCATCCATTACAATAGGATTTAATCCCAATATGAAACGCTGCAAATCATAATCTAAAAATGATTCATAATCCCCATCATAGGCATAAACATGTGCTTTTGCAGATAACGCATCAATGAAAACCAAAAACTGATTAGCAATTAATGCTCTTGAAATAATTTCATCACAGAATTTTAAACCGGTTTCTATTTTATCTAAAGATGAACCTGCAACATAGGTTTCATAATCTTCAAACCTGAATGCCACAAGTGCAAACATGTATAAATCCATCCAATCATTTTCTTTTAAGAATTCATGTGCCTTGTCAGTTAATTCCAAATCATGTGATTCACTTCCAACATCTTCATCACCTGATCCGCCACATAATACAGGTAAAACCCTTTCAACTAACTCTTGTTTTTTACCTGAAACTTTCAAACCGTTTTCTCTTAAAATATCCTTTAACTCGGCAACTGTGTATTTTTTAGATACTTCTTCTTCAGTTAATGATTCACCGCCACCAACACTTACATCAAAATCGCCTTCAAGATATCCTTCATCAACTAAATATTTAATACAGTCCTGTGCTGATGGAAAAGTTGCGAAATTACCTTCATTTAAAATATCATCAAGTTCATAACCGTTATTTAAAAAATTTAAAACATTAAAAATTTCTAATTTTTGTTCACTCACATAAACACCTTTTATATTTCATTAGCAATGATTTTAAAATTGCCAAATGCAATAGCTGCTTTCAGTTAAGAAAGCATTCCAGTTTTGATTTAGTGATATTATATTTTTTATATTAATTTAATGTTTTGCCTCAATTTCGTTATTTCTTATAAGAAACAAAAGCCATCGCCAGAACTCAAAAATAAATTTTTGAAAAATAATGCTTCAATTGTAAACTAAAAGAAAAATGCCAAGGAAAAATTTACTTTACAGACTCTCAAAACAAAGAACTAACATATATGTTTAAATCATCACAATGACATACAACAGTAGGGATTAATTATACATAACATATAGTTTTTATATTAATTAATCTAAACATTATATAATGCATTCTAGTAGAGTGTCTTTTTAAATATATTATTTCCACAATGATATTTTAAAAGAATTGAGAATTATGAAAAACACTTCATATGCAAAATAAAGCAGTAGAAAGAAGTTAAGATAAAAAAGTTTTTAAACCATGCAAAATTCTCTTCACGTCAAAAACTAGAATTATTTTAAAAAAAAGAGGTTTACAATGGATAGAATAAATTTTAATAATATTATTGAGATAATGAAACGTGATTTTAAAGCATCATTGTCAAATCCAATAGTAATGATTGTATTAATTGGGATAATCATTTTACCCTCACTTTATGCCATTATAAATATCCAAGCATGTTGGAATCCTTATGAAAATACAGATGATGTGCAATTTGCAATAGCAAATCTGGATAATGGAACAGAGTATAATGATGTGAAGTTAAACGTTGGAAACGAGCTTGTTAAAGAATTAAAAAATGACACGAAATTTGATTGGACTTTTGTAACTGAAAAAGAACTAAGAGACGGTGTAAATAACGGAGATTACTATGCCGGCATAATAATACCTAAAAATCTCAGTAAAAATGTAGTTTCAATTACAACCGATAAACCAAAACAGGCCCAACTAGAATATGTTGTCAATATTAAAACAAATCCTGTAGCTAATAAATTAACAGACAGTGCTGCAAATACCGTTTATACAACACTCAACTCTAAAATTATTGAAATTATAAACCTTGCAGCTTATGGAAAACTTGGAGAATTGCAAGAAGGCCTTGCATCAGGTGCCAGTCAATTATCAAGTGGAGGAAGTCAGCTTGTAGCCGGTTCATCACAGATATCCTCAGGAGCCAACCAGGTATCCTCCGGAATAAATGATGTGGAAAGTGGGGCAAGCCAAGTTCAAAGCGGTGCGGATCAGATTCAACAAGGTTCATCTGCAATCAAACAAGGAGCAAATGACGTAAAACAAGGTTCATCATCTATTAAAGAAAGCGCTGGTGCCATTGAACAAGGATCAAAAGATATACAATCACAAATAGATCCGTCAACACTTCCAGATCCTATGAAACAATATGTTGAAGGAAATATTAAACTTGCAAACAGCAGCGGCGAATTAGCTAAAGGTTCATCCAATTTAGCAGACGGTTCTGCTCAACTTGCTGAAAGTTCATCAAAATTAGCTGACGGTTCCAATGATGTTGCAGGAGGCGCCAATAAACTGGCAGGAGGTTCTGTTGAACTTGCAAAAGGATCATTAAGTCTTGCAGCCGGTGCTCAAATGCTTTCAAGTTCTGCATCACAAGCTTTATTTGCAGCAGCAGGTGCTCTAGGAGCTTCTGCAAATTCACTTCAAAGCATCACAGGAGTTAATGAAACACTGCTTGGAGACTACTTCTTCTCACCTGTAAAATTAGATAGGAACGAAGTATTTCCAGTACCTAATTACGGGTCCAATGTAGCTCCTTTTTATCTCGTATTGTCCATGTGGGTAGGTGCTATACTTACTTGCGTAATGATAAGAAGAGGAATAAGTGAAGGAACTAAATATACTCCAAGTGAAATGTATTTTGGTAAATTAGGATTTTTCATAATAATGAGCATACTTCAGGCAGGAGTCACAATAGCCGGAACATATCTTTTAGGTGTTTATATTGATAATACACCATTATTCATATTTTCTGCAGTTCTAATATCGGTAGTATTTATGATTTTAATGTATTCATTTATTTCTGCATTAGGTCAAGTTGGAAAAGCTATTGGAATTGTTCTTTTGGTACTTCAAATATCTGGAACCGGAGGAATTTACCCAATCGAAATTATGCACAGATTTTTCCAAATATTATACCCATATTTACCAATGACCTATGCAATTACATTAATACGTGAAGCACAGTTAGGTGTGGTTTGGTCAAATTACATACCTGCATTAACCATTCTTGTAGTTATTGGAATAGTGACCGTTATTGTTGCAACACTTATTAAACAAAAAGCAGACAAAGCATCTCACTACTTTGAAGAACGTTTAAAAGAAAGCGACTTATTTTAGAAGTTAATTACTAACTTCTACTTCTTATTTTTTATAAATTTCAACATTGCATTGAAACTAATTCCGCAATCAAATATTACTATTAAATACTATGATAATCTAATATAGGAATTATGACTAATAAAAATGTAGAGTTAATGAGGGGGAACCCTGAAACGGCTGTTAAAAAATTAGCCATACCAATAATGATATCAATGATTTTAACCGCATTATACAATATCATTGACGGTATCTGGGTAGCTGGACTTGGACCAACAGCCATAGCAGGAATAGGGTTTGTAACACCTATATTTATGGTGTTGAATGGAGCAAGTGTTGGACTAGGGAATGGTGCAACAAGTAGTATTTCAAGATTCATTGGTGCAAAGAATCATGAAATGGCAAATAAATCTGTAGAGCACTCTTTGTTTATTTTTTTAATAGCATCGATTATTTTAACAATCGTTTTGTTAATAATTCAAAAACCGTTGCTAATGAGTTATGGGGCTAGTGGACAAACATTAAATGAAGCATTAGCTTATAGTACTCCATTATTTTTAGGTTTAATAGCATTTATGTTTTCAAACGGATGCAGCGGAATCCTTCGTGGAGAAGGAGATATGAAACGTTCAATGTATGTTGTAGTTATTACAGTTATTTTAAATGCAACCTTGGATCCTATATTCATCTACACTTTAGGATTAGGTTCTGCAGGAGCATCTATTGCAACAATTGTAAGTTCCGCAATTGCAGCCTTTGTCATGCTCTATTGGATATTAATTAAAAAAGACACTTATGTCAATGTTACTCTTAAAAATTTTAAATCTGACTTAAACTTGGCAAAAGATATTTTAAAAGTCGGAATTCCATCATCCCTTGATATGTTAATAATGGCAATTGCAATGTCCATTTATCTAATCATAATATCCCAAGTTGGAGGAGATTACGGAATTGCTACATTTACATCAGGTCAGAGATTATACTTATTTGCAATAATGCCTCTTACAGCTATCGGGTCTGCAGTTATTGCAGTATCCGGAAGTGCATTTGGTGCTAAAAATGGAGATTATTTATCAAGAACACATACATACGGTTCTAAATTTGGTTTAGCATTAGGTACTGCAATTACCTTAATTTTAGTAATCTTTGCAACACCATTAGCTACAATATTTGCATATACTGCTGAAACTGCAAGTTTGGTTCCGGGAATTGCATTATATCTTCAGATTGCATGTCCGGCATTAATTTTAACAGGTATTGGAATACCGTCAAGCTTTTTCTATCAGGGAATCGGAAAAGGAATTTACAGTTTAATGTTTACAATACTTAGAGAAATCATATTTGTAGTTCCTCTAGTTTACTTGTTTGTTTTTGTTTTCAATTTCGGTCTTGTTGGAATCTGGTTAGGACTATGTATTGGAAGAGCAGTAGCAAGTATATTGAATTACCTATTTGCAAGATATGAAGTCGGAAGACTTAAAGCGAAATTTGGAAATTAAGAGTTTTCCAACTCTTAATTCATCTTTTTTTAAAGTGTTATAAAAATACACTAGATTGATTTAAAATTGATTTAACCTTGTAAAATTGATTTAATAAATAACTGACCAATTTATTAATATTAAAATCAGATATAAAGAATGTAAATTAATATTATCCGAGGTTAAACAATGAATAAGCAAGATTTCATAATGAAAACAAAATTCATAAAAGAAACATTTAAGGATAAAAGAAAAATTAAATGCCATCTTCCAATTCAGAATTTAAGATTGGATGAAAATATCTATCAAGAAGGAAACATTTTCATTACTGAAAATGACGAAATAATTGATTTGGAATTGCAAATAACCGATTTTACAGAAGATGAACTTGTAAAATATGTGGAACTTGCAGAAGCACTGTTTGAGACAAACCGAAAACATGTCTCAATATACATAATCTGCCCAAATACAGTCAATGTTCGTGTCAAGGAATGTGAAATCAAATCAGAAGCAGATTTTTCAATCAAATTAGCCTGCATCGAAGAAAACCCCGCACATATCCTGCTCAATATAATCAAAGCAAAAATGGCAAAAGGAGAAATGCTGGATAATGATGATTTATATGCATTGGCAATGATGCCAGTGATATGTAAAAAAGAAGAAAGAAATTATTTTAGAAAAGAATACTTTAGAATAATTAATGAAATTCATTATTAAACTATTTATTCCATTTCAAAATTGTTTTTCCAAAATTTGAAATATGGTCCACATCAAAAGACTCTTTTAAATCGTTTAAAGAATTTATTTCACATATATTGGTGACTAATTTTTCCAAATACTCAAAAAGCTTAGGGTTTTGTTTGAGTGTTTTAACAACACCAACAAAATCTTCTCTCTCAGATCTGCTGTTTCCCTGAATTGTCAATCCTTTTTCTAAAACCATACGTGTATTGATTGGTATGGGATATTCGCTTACACCAAATAAGTTTATTATTCCCTGAGGGTTGATTAAGTCAATACTCTGGTTAATGGCTGATTGAGATGCACTTGAACCGACACATTCAAAAGCATGGTCAATTACTAAATCTTCAGGGACATTATGTATCTGATAAATGCCATCAGCAAAAGAAAACAAACTTAAATTATCCGAATGTTTTCCAAATACAATGACTTTGGAATCAGGAAATCTGTCTTTTAAAAGAAGGGAAGTAATGAAACCTAAATTGCCATCTCCCCAAACACCCAGTGCCTCTTTTGGAGTGGTTGCAATCTCATTAAATTTAGATATTCCCTGATATGCAACTGAAATTAATTCAATGAATGCCGCAACATGAGGATTGAAATCATCCGGTATTTTAACAAGCCTATCAGAATCCAATTTAATTAAATCAGAAGTGAATCCATCAAAACCACTTCCCCTGAATTTAGAACCGTAAGAGTAATTTGCACTATAAACATCCTTTTTATCGAGAGTGTTTGGAATCATTACAACACTGTCTCCGGATTTAAATTCACCGGACCCGTCATAAACGACTTCCCCTATTCCTTCATGAATTAAAGCCATGGGTAATTTTTCTTCCAGAATCTCGGCAGGACGTGAGCCCTGGTAATATCTTTGATCAGCCTGACAGATTGAAAGATAAGTCGGTCTGACTATGACTCCGTCCAATTCAATCTCGTCAATATTTTCCTCAAAAAATTTAGGGGATTTTAACCTATAAACAATATTAATCATGAATATCCTCAAGTATGGTATTTGCTAATTTTAAGTCATAAGGGTATGTAATCTTAATATTTGTCACTTCACCATCAACTAGATGTACATCTTCATCCTTAAGTGTGAATATTTTACATGCATCTGTAAGTATAATAGATTCTTCTTCTGTTAAACTGCTAATCAAATTAAAAAGTTTCTTTATATTGAAGCTCTGTGGAGTTTGACCCTGGTAATAATAATCCCTTACGGGAATGCTTTCAATAGTCGCCCCATTTATACTCTCAACAATTGTATCAGTAGCAGGAATTACAGTATCGCATGCCCCATATCTTTTTGCGGCTTTGATATTGTCCTCTATAATCCTATGAGTTACAAATGGTCTGACAGAATCATGTGTAACGATAATTGAGTCCTCATCAATGCCGAAATTCTCATCAATATATTTAATACTATTAATTAATGTGTCGTTTCTAGTTTCTCCACCTTCTATAACAATAATGTCTTTTTTATCTGAAATATACTTATCAATCAAGTGAATGGTGTGATTAATGAAGTTTTTAGGTGTTAAAACAACGATTTTATCAATTTTATCATTTATTACAAATTTTTCTATCGTGTGAACAATGACAGGCTTATCGCCTAAATTCAAAAATTGTTTAGGAGTATCACAACCACCCATCCTTAATCCCATACCGCCTGCTAAAATTGCTGCAAAAATCATTAACACATTCCCCTTTTCATATGTAAAATAATTTAATAATAATTAAAAGTTTCACCTATTTAATAATTGTTAAAAAATAGTATTTAATAATTTTCAAAATAAGAGTATGCAATAAAAATATTACAAATCCATAAAATATGAATTAAAATAAGTTATGAAAAACATTCCAATAATATGTGAATCCAAACTATTCTTCCAACAAGATAATATTTTTAGAATCAACTTTTAAATACTTGGGAATTTCAAATTCATGCTCATGAATCTTTTTATCGGCTTTCCACCATAATCCATTTGAAAGAGTCACTTCCCACTCAAAAGGCATTTCCACTTTTACTGAATCTGAAGTGTCAATCACATTAACATCATCTTCCTCTGCCGGAGAAAAATCATGAGCCCTTATTCCAATATGAGTAATATCAGAGGAAATCTTTTCAGACACTTCAAATACAACTCCCCAATCCAAAGATTTAATATGATAATCATCTATAACTTCGATTTTGGAAATATTTTTACATCCAGTAAGTCTTGCAACTTGAACCTTTTTTGGATTCTCAAATACTTCATGAGTAGGTCCTTTTGCAATAACTTTGCCCTTATCCAATATTAGAAGTTCATCACAAAACTGGAATGCCTCATCACGGTCATGAGTAACTAAAATAGACAATCCCTCAAAATCGTCTAGCAAGTTAATAAGTTCAATGCGCAGCTGTTCTTTTAGGAAAGTATCCATGGCGCTAAATGGTTCATCCAGCAATATAACATCCGGGCCATAAGCTAAAATACGGGCCAGTGCCACTCTCTGCTGCTGGCCTCCAGACAATTGTCTAGGATATCTTTTCTCCAATCCACCTAAACGAAAGCGTTCAATCATTCCGGACAATATTTTCTCATCATAATCCTTAGGCAAACCAACAGCAACATTTTCTTCAACAGTCATATTGGGAAATAAAGCATAATTTTGAAATAAGTAACCTACATTTCTCTTTTGGGGTTTTAAATTAATTTTTCCATTGGAATCATAATAAATAGTTTCTTCATCAGCATTTAAACTTACAACACCATCATCAGGAGTGACAATACCTGCAATAGATTTAAGCGTCATACTTTTACCGCAGCCAGAAGGACCTAAAATACCTAAACACCCTTTTTTCAGTTCAAAATCAACATCCATGTCGAATTCTTTAAGTTTTTTGTGGATATCTACCTTTAACAATTTATTACTCATAATCCTCCCCCATAAAACAAAATAAAATACTTATAAAATCATTTCCATTGCTTTTCCTTGCGTATGGAAACATAATCCATAATAAAAATAGCTATAAATGATATAATAACAATGAACACGACATAATTAAAAGCATCACCCATATTTCCAGCAGCAACTTCAGAATAAACCGCCATAGGAAGAGTTCTGGTTTGTCCAGCAATATTGCCTGCAAGCATGGCTGTAGCACCAAATTCTCCTAAACCACGAGCATAAGCAAGAATTCCGCCGCTGATAATTCCAGGCAATGCATTTGCAAATAAAACTTTCCAGAAAATTTTCCACTCAGACATACCTAATGTACGGCCTGCATCCAACAAGTTAGAATCCACCTGTTCAAACGCACCCCGAGCGGAACGGTACATTAAAGGAAAAGACATGACGACAGCTGCAATAACAGTTGCAGACCATGAAAATGCTATTTTCACAGTGAAAAAGTCTATAAAAAACTTACCTATCGGACCTCTGACACCAAAAATGTACAATAAAAAGAACCCCACTACAGTAGGAGGCAGCACAATCGGCAGTGTAAAAATACCATCAAGTACAATCTTTATTGTTTCATTTTTCATCTTAACAATACCCCAAGCAACAATCAAACCTACAAAAAAGGTTATGAATATTGATAAGCTTGCAGTTTTCATTGAAATGAAAATCGGAGTCCAGTCCATCATGTCTCTATCTCTTTAATACATTTATTATTTTATATGAATAATCCGTCAAATCTACTGGTGAATAGCAAATCCATAATCAACAAATACGTCCTGAGCCTCTTTAGTTTGTAAGAAGTCAACAAATGCTTTTGCAGCATCAGAATGCTCGGAATCTTTAAGAACAGCTACAGGATAAATAACCGGAGTTTTTAATGCATCTTCTGGAGCTTCACAAACTACTTTAACATCATCACTAGATTTAGCATCAGTAGAGTAAACAATACCGCAATCAGCAGATCCTTGAGCTACTTGGTTCAATACAGCAGTTACATCAGTACCTAAAGATAATTTAGATTCAACATCATCCCAAATACCAAGGTTGGATAATACTTCTTTAGCATATTGACCGGCAGGTACGGATTCAGGGTCTCCAATAGCAATAGTGCCCTTTACATCTTTTAAATCATCAAATGAAGATATATTGGAATTTGAATCAGCAGGTACAATTAAAACAACTTTATTTTCCAAAGATTGGACATTAGTAGCATTGTCAATATAACCTTTTTCAACCAAAGCATTCATCTGTTTATTAGCAGCAGACATAAATACATCAGCTTTTAGACCATTTTCAATTTGAGTTTGCAAATCCCCACTTGAAGCATAAGTAGGAGTGACTTTCACACCAGGATGCTTTTCTTCAAACATAGGAATTAACTTTTCATCATAAACATTTTTCAAACTAGCAGCAGCTGCTAATTGAATTTCTTGATTACCTAAGTCTTGGTTAGTGTCTAATGAGCCGGTAGCCCATAAACCCACACCAATAACCACCACTACCGCAATAATAGCGATAACTAATGTTTTCATAGATTTCATGATTATTCTCCTTTAAACCAATTGATAAAAATAATACTATCAGACATCAAATACAATAATCTAAGATTAGAAAAAGGAAATTCAATCTGAACCAAAATGTGTGTAGAATACCTACTATTTACATCTGCATGCAAACTGCAAAAAATAAAATTACACCCTCAACATTTGTCTTTCATTTATCCCCAATCCCATAATTACGATTTAATAATCATGATTAGCAATATTATTTTAATCATATAGTAATATATAAATATTATCATATCGAATTAAAATTGAATTGGACAATAATAACATTACTGGAGTAAAAAGAGTTTAAAGACGAGTTTCATTAATTATATACTAATATATAAACATTTTCATATCGAATCAAAATTAAATAATGTCTGGAAAGTAGAAACGCAATGTAAGTACTTTTTTAGAGATACACCACCAAACAATACATAAAAATCATCACACAATAATAAAAATAATTTATAATAAAATTAAAGTTTTATTTTGATGTTTCTAAACTTTTGAATTGATTTAAAATTAACGATTGCTCAAATATTACATATAACACATTACATATAATATTCACCAAAACGCAACCCCAATTGACATTAACAAATATTCCACACCATTACAAGCACATTAAAATAAGAAAAACTGAGAAGAATTGAAAAAAAGAATAAATAGAGAAAAGACCCCCATCTATTCTTTTTGGAAAACAATGAAGTAGTGAGATTTGCCTTCAGGAATATCTTCACCAATTTCTTCATTTAAATAAGTCATTTTTAAACCGTGTTTAGCAAATAATTCTTCCAATTCAGACGGATGACTTCTAAATGCTGTTGGAGGTCCTTTTGGAACATCCCAAGCTTTATAATCCATAATTGCAATTTTACCATCACGTTTAATAATTCTTGCAAATTCATCTATGGCATCATCTGCTGTTCTTGATGCCTTAAATCCGTGGAAGACATTAACCATTAAAACAACATCAACAGATTCATCTTCAACACCGGGAATTCCTTTAGGAATGTCTGCTTCAATGTTGATTAAATTTTCAACATTATTTTCATTTTTGTATGTTTCCATATCTTCAATAGATGCATCATAAACATCAACAGCATAAACAGTCCCATTTGGAAGATAATCATCTAGCACTTTTATTGCGATGTGGCCGTCTCCGCAACCGGCATCCATAAAAGTTTCATCACCTTTCAAATTTAATTCAGATATAATCTCATCAGAATCCAAGAAATGTACACTTGAAAAACCATGAGCCCTATGTCCATTCATATAATCACCACATATAATATCTTTAAAAAATAGTATTTAATAATTTTCAATATGGCGATGTTTTCATAACATCAAAAAAAATAGTTAAAAATGATAAAAAAAGTTATAAGAGGATTATTTTTTCCAAGTTTGTTTAACTCCTCTTCCTCTTTTACTACCAGGTTTGGTATAACTTCTTTTTTGTCTGGTTCTCCTGTTAGTTCCTTTAACTTTTGCCATATTCACCCTCCTTAAAATTAATGAAAAAAATAATTAGAATTACATCTATAACAAAAAAATATTTGTTTTCAAGATATTTAAAGGTTTTCTTTATGTAGTGTATTCAGCATTAATTTTAACATAATCATATGTTAAATCACAACCCCATGCAGTTGCTTCACCATCACCTAAACCGATATCGATGTTTACAATGACATTCTTGGATTGCATTATCTTTTCAGCTCTTTTGAGTTGTGGAGTATTATCAAATGCTAAAATTTCACCATTTTTAACCAGATCCACTTCATCCAAATCATTTCCAATAGCTATTGATACAATATCCGGATTTAAATCACAGCCGGAATAACCTATGGCCGAAACAATTCTTCCCCAATTCGGATCACCGCCAAATACTGCTGATTTAAATAAGCTTGAAGAAATAAC
Organism: Methanobrevibacter sp.; assembly: GCF_030539875.1. Taxonomy (NCBI): domain Archaea; kingdom Methanobacteriati; phylum Methanobacteriota; class Methanobacteria; order Methanobacteriales; family Methanobacteriaceae; genus Methanobrevibacter; species Methanobrevibacter sp. The sequence goes on along the minus strand of NZ_JAUNXI010000001.1, from coordinate 146,454 downwards.
TGATTTGGCCGCAAGTCTTGCGCCCTCCAAGTTTTTAGCACCACAGACATTAGCTTCAATGAATTTGGTTGCTCCTTCACCATCCCTTGCCATTTTTTTAGCCAAATCAATGCAGACATAATTTAAAGCTTCCTGGAAATTAGAATCTAATTTAGCGTCTTTTACAACTTCAACATCAGATGCTCCATTAGCCATCATCAAACATGTGTCGTTTGTGCTTTCATCACCATCTACAACAATCATGTTAAAACTAATATCTGAAGCTTTTTTTAGTGCCTTATTGATTTCATTAGCCGGAATTTTTGCATCAGTTACAATAAATGAAAGCATGGTGCCCATATTCGGAGCAATCATCCCGCTGCCTTTAGTAATACCTGCAATTTTAACAACCTCACCTGTGGTTAATGTAACTTCAATAGCGCATTCTTTTGGAAATGTGTCAGTTGTCATTATGGCTTTTGCAGCTGCCAGTGAGTTTTCAGGACCGTTTCCCAGTTTTGAAAGGGATTCAAGAGCCACTTCAGAAATAATGCCCATCGGCATTTCACGACCAATAACACCGGTTGAAGAAATAGCTATTTCATCTTCAGGTATTTTCAACTCATTGGAAACTAATTTGGCCAAAGCTTCACAATCTTTAAAACCCTGTTTTCCGGTAAAACAATTAGCATTACCGCTATTTACAAAAACGGCAGAAACAATTCCATTTTTAAGCATGTTTTTAGTATATTTAACCGGAGCTGCAACAACTTTATTTGAAGTGAAAACTGCAGAGGCAGTACTGTTCGGTGAATAAATGATGGCAACACCATATTTACTTTCACGCGCACCGGATACTTTGAGATTTTCAATAACAGAAAATCCGCCATTTAATTCTTTAATAAAATCCATAATAATCGCCAAAACTTAATAAGAAGGTTCTTTAGTAATATTCAGTTCAGTTAATGTTTCATTATTGTTAAAATCAACCTGATCTAAGTCTTCATCAAAGTATACTTTTTCATCACCAGTCAGGTTTGTAGTCATCTCTTCGGTAACATTATGCCATTGAGGCCCTTCATCCCCATCATCAAAAGTTAAGGATATTCCAGCTCCTGCACCAATAACAAATGCAATTAATGCCAAAATAATAACAAAAACTGTAATACGATTAGTTTTACCCCTTCTACGCTGATGAGGAGGTTTATTTGTTTTTGGCCGTTTATAACCTCTTCCAGAATTGTTTCTTGGTGAATACAAAACCCTTTTGTCATCTCTATTTCTTCGCATATTACTGTTCCTTTTTTAATCATTAAGCTAAAAGTGCATAAACTAGAGCTATAATAACCCCAACAAAACTAAACATTCCGAATCCCAACACTGACATTAAATAAGTAAATACAAATACAAATGCAAAAACACCAATCAGTTTGGCTTTTTCGTTTTCTACTAAATTAATTAAAGTTTTTGTAAATTCGGAGGGGATATTATATGCATATAACCCATTGGCCAATTCAAATACAACTAAAGATAATGGAGATGTTGAATTCAAATTATCTACGAGTTGAGCCCTTTCACCTGCTTCTCTTCTGCTCTTACCAACACCTGCACGTATTTTTGCACCATTGTCAAGTGCAAACCATGCAGTGTCAAGACCTGCACGTATTGCCAAATCTTTAGACGGAAATCTTGCAATGAAATCATCTCCTCCTTCACGATATCCTTCCAACTCACCGTTACATTCTGTTTCAATGAAGTTCTTAATGCCAGTCATCAATTCAACTAGTTGATTACGGCCTTTTTTATCAATAAACTTAGTGGAGTCAATCAGATCAATGAACAAATAATTTTCCAAAGTAACAGGCCTTGATTCTTGAAGTAAAAATGGAGAGTCAAAGACAAGGGCGTATTCCCCACCTAATTTTGTAAAGGCAATACCTGGAAAGCTACCTACATTTTGAGTATAATGAATTGCCCTTTCAATTGAAGCGGCACCAGTCATTCCAACAGCGGATATTACCTGAACCCCTTCAGATAAACCAATACCTATTAATTCAATAGCTACACGAATCGCATCATTTTTACTCAACATTTTAGCAACTAATTCTGTTGCCGTTTTTTCTACAACTTCCCCTTTTTCATTTTCAATAATTTTTACAAAGATATTAATTAGATTAGAAGGATTGGGAAGTTCGATATAAAAATAACGGTCATTACCCATGATGATATTGCTTACCAAAGCATATTCTTCAATTTTATTTTCAGCAGGTTTTAATTCATAAAAATTGTAATCATCCGGAAGGTTTTCCCCGCCCACATCACGAATTAAATTCTCCAAAATGGAATCGGAAGTAATTTCCGCCTTATCAATTTCAAAAAGAATAGTTTGAGTATAATTGAACAGCTCCACATATTCTGTTTCAAGTGAATTTGTTGGAAAAAATTTAGTTCCAATGGAAATGGGATTTAATTTAGTAAATGACTTGATTAAAGACCTGGTTAATATATTAACCATCTATTCCCCTCCCTTTTCAAGTTCAATTTCAAAATCGCCAGGTTTTTCTAAAAGCATGTCCGGTTTTACAGAAACAAAAGGGAATTTCCAAGACCCTAGTCTTCCGGCTATGGTGCTTGCAATATTTCTGGAGTTTCTTTTAATAAATATTTCATCATGAGCAGATACGCGAACAGCGATATTGTATGGTGCTTGTTCAGTTACTTCATCAGCCAGCATGATATTTAATTCAAAAGTGCCAGGTTTTGTAAATAAATCGTTTCTAACGGCAATCAGCGGTTTTTTCTCAAGACCCAATCTGTCTGCAACAGTAACGGAAATGTTTCCTGCATTCTTAACAGCAAGTTTATAATCCTTAGGATGCACCAATACAAAAATCACATATGGAGCTGCTATTTCAACATCCCCAACCATATCAACAATTTTATTGAACATCGGGATTTTAGAGAAAATGCTTTCAAGTTTTGATTCCACATTGTTTTCATTATCAATACGTATAATTGCTTGTTTAGCAATATTTAACGGGGAAATTTCCAAACCTTCTTTACCTGTGTAAATTTCCCACTTTTTAAAGTTTAGCTCTTTAATAATTTCATCACAAATATGCTGAAGAATATTTTTATCTTTTTTAGCTTTCTTAGGTTTGCCAAATGTAAGCCTATCATTATCAATTACAAATGGAATCACCATAGTCGGAATGTTCTTAAATTCAGCCGCATAATCCCTGAATTTGTCATTAGACAATATTTTAGCTTTTTCACGCACAGCAATACCTAAAATAAAATGATCAGCATCGTTGCCCGCCGGAACTTCTTCCACATTTTCATTTTCCAGCAATTTCAAGAATTTATCCTTATCATCAATATCATGACGAAGTGATGCATCGGCGATAATTACAAATTCGTCTTCACCCTCTTCTAATGCTTTAACAGCTGCAAGTATGTTGGACATTTGAGGTTGGCCATTTTCATTTTTAATATAGTAAGCTACATTAGAAGCATCTACAACAACTTTCATAATATCACCTAAATCAAATTAATATTATATCTTTGTATGTTCTTATTTAAATTTTTAATTATAATACATTTCGAGCATATTTTCCGAATAAGAATTTTTCCCCACCAACAATATTGAGGATGATTTCTATATGCTCATCAGAAATATTATACACCATGTAAGAATTCTTATTTTTCCCTCTAAGCTTGGTTGAACAAAGAGATCCCGCATTTACAACAACCGTGTTATTTATTTTCCAGACATTTGGAACATGCTTATGTCCGGACAACACCAAATCAACTTCATGACCTGTCAGTGTCTTTAAAATATCTCCCGCATCAGATAAAACATTACGTTCACGCCCTGTTTGAGGAATGGAAATTACATGATGGTGTAAAACAACAATGGAAAAGTTTTCATTTATCACACATTCATCCAACTGATGATCCAGCCACATATGTTGAGGATTTCCAATATGACCCCTATTTTCATCAGGAGTGCTGCTATCAAGACCAATTACTGTAAGATTGCCGTCCATAGTAAGTTTCCAACTTCTCTCTCCAATTAACTCTTCGAAAGTTTGATAACCTAAATTTCGGGCATCATGGTTTCCAGGAACAACAAATATTGGGGCTTCAAACATCTTTAAATATTTAGCCGCCTGTTGATATTCTTTATAATAACCATTATTGGTAAGATCTCCAGTTAAAATAATCATGTCAGGCTGCAGATGATTTATTTCACTTACAGCATTCATGAAAACCTCTTCATCAAATTCTAATTTACAAACATGCAAATCCGAAATATGTGCAACAACAGTCATTTTATCTATTGGTTTAATTTCATGATAGCTTCTGCAAGGTCTCCTTTACATTCTTCAAGTGCTGCTCTTGCTTCATCTAATGAAACATCCGCACTGTTTGCTACCATTTCAACATCTTCATCAGGAATTTCAACTTCGTATTCTAGCTCCACTTCACGGGCTTTACCTTCAATCTGGTAGGTTTCCTGACCCATTACATTCATTAAACTTACGCTGGGATTATCGATAATCAACTCTTTTTCATCAAAACGGATAATGACTTCACGAGCGCCTTCAAGTTCCTCCATTTTCATACCCATTTTTTTCATTTGCCTTTCCATCTGTTTCATTTGTTTTTTGTTCATACCAGGTATCATAATACAATCCTCATAAAAGTTAACTATTTCTAATTATATTATTAATTATTATTAAAACTTGCTTTAATTTGCAATTTTAAAAAAATAAAATTCAAAAAAAAATAAAATTAATTGGTAAATCCATAAGTTTCAGTTTCAAATGTTTCAGCGACATCCTTTAAAACTTCAGGAATATTAATCTGCTGAGGGCATTCTTCAACACACATTTCACACCCGCTGCAATCTGAAGCTATTCCGACACCTGGAAGCTTAGAATAATTTACATATGCATTGCCCATTTGTGACCATCCATTACCGTCAAGAAGCTTTTCTTTATTGTATAAATCAAATAGTTTTGCAATATCAATTCCTTCAGAGCAGGAATCAACGCAGTATCTGCATTTTGTACAGTCAACAGTGATGTTTGAATTTATAATTTCTGAAACTTCCTTTAGCAGATTTAATTCATCGCCGTTGAGAGGAGTTGCATTATTAAACTCTGAAATATTTTCTTCAAGCTGTTCAAGACTACTTGCACCGGTTAAAACTGTGCAAATTCCATCCAAACAAGCTGCAAATCTCATTGCCCATGAAATGACAGATTTATCGGGAGCATATTCCTTCATGAGTTTTTCGGCTTCCTTCGGAACATCTGCCAAAAAACCGCCTTTGTATGCTTCCATAATCATTACAGACTTATTATGCTTTCTTGCAACTTCCCAGCATTTTTTAGATTCAATTCCTTCATCTTCCCAGTCAAGATAATTAATCTGAAGCAACACAAATTCCATTTCAGGATGAATTGTCAGTATATTATCCAAAAATTCGGCATCAGCATGAGTGGACAATCCCAAATGTCTAATGTATCCTTCTTCTTTTTTCTTATTTACAAAAGCAAATGAATCAACGTCCATCCATCCCGCCTCGGAGTATCCGCTTACATTATGCATCATATAATAATCAAAGTAGTCAACGCCGCATCTTTCAAGTTGTTTTGAAAATGTCGGTTCAAGTTCGGATTCTTTTGTAATATTAAATATAGGCAATTTATCGGCAATTGTAAAAGAATCTCTCGGATATCTCTCAACAACACATTTTCTCAAAGCCACTTCACTTAAACCTTCATGATAAGGATAAGCTGTATCAAAATGATTAAAACCTGCATCCATATACGCATCAACCATTTTTGCAAATTGATCAAGGTCTATGGTTGAAAAATCATTCTCATCCAAAACCGGAAGTCTCATCATTCCCATACCTAATTTAACCATATAATCCCTCTCCATAATAAAACTTAATTATATATTTTATTGAAACTTTTATAAACATAATCATTGTTTGATTAATTCCTTTTCTTTATTGAACTGTTGGACAACATAATTTAGTGAAAACAAAACAACACTTTCACCATCATCAAAATCATTATTAAAACTATCCTCCTCTTCAATTATTTTAATCATTTTTCTCTTTATCTGAGGTGACAAATCATAAATATCCATATATGCTAGAATGAAATTAGAAATACCTCTTATTTCTGATTGTATTCGATACAGTTCCTTGTTTTTATCGGTAATTTCAATATTCTCATGAATAATGTTGCTTACAACAAGCAATGCAGTTTTATTAATTGAAGCTTCGCCCAGGCATTTCGATTTGATTAAATCCAAAAACTTCTTATTTAAAATGTAAGATGTTTTCAAGTTATTTTTTGTTTGTTTTTCAACAGAATATGGTAAAAATCCATAATTGATAAATGAAACCACGATAACAGCCACAGCAACCCACAATATCTTCAATTCGATAGCTTCAGGAGGCGTGATATACATTAAAGAAACCGTAACAGACAACAAGGTTGTAAATGATAACAATACTAATCTATTTTTAAATGAGAAAATTATTCCAACTATCCCCAAAAACAATACTGCCGCAATTAGCAGATAATTAGGTATTGGAATGTATGGCATAGCTATCATAATTAATGCAAAGCAAAAGACACCAATCAATGTTCCCCCAATACGATTTCTGGCAGTGCGTGCAATATCATCAATATATGGAACCATTAAGGAAATCGATGCGAAAAACAGCCATTTCGTATATGGAAAATTAAATATCAATGTTAAAACTTCCCACAATGTTAGAACAAATGCCATTTTAAAAGCAAAAGTAAATTTAGCTGATTTAAATGACAATTGTCGTTTGATTAATGGCTTTACAACACCAAACAATGCCTTTTTTGAATCGTTTTCTTTTTTTAATGTTTTTTTATCAATTTCATTTTCAATAATTTTAAAATTTAAAAGAATCAGATTCATACCTTTAGTTTCGACAAGAACATCTCCATCCAAATTCCTGAACTGTTTAAAATCAGCCAACACGTGTTTGATATATTTCAATTCATCTTCGGACAGCTTAAAATTTGTCATAATCCATCCAATATTCTGAAATGCTTTTATGACATTTACAACCGATTCGTGTTTTTGAGTTGGGAAATAATTATACTTGAATTTAGAAATGATACTTGAATAAAATCCATTGACCACTTTAAAGCTATTTGAAGACAGTTCATCTCCATCCAATTTCAAATCGGCTGCTTTAATAAGCTCTTCAATTAGTAAAGAAATTGTATTTTCAGATAACCTGTGATATTTATTCCTATTAATAATCAAATTTAAGCCAACAATGATTACTGCCCCTAAAGCTAAAGATAACATCCTTATCGCCAAATCTTCAAAAGTTACCGGAGAAAATGACATCATAAAATAAACCATTAAAAAAGGCAAATAGCAATGTGTTCCAAATAGCTTATATGATGAAAATGTAGTTGCAAATACTATAAAAAATGTCAGAATACAACTTAAAATAGTAATGGGACTGTTAAGATATGAGGCGATTCCCAGAATCATCAAAAGAGAAAATATTTTAATAAATGACAATTTGGGATTTGATGATAAATCATTACCTAAATTCAGAAAAGCAGCAATAACGACCATCAGCCCAATAATTGCATTTGTCTGGCCAAACACCAATATGTAAAAAATCATGACAATGCTCATGAAAACGAACATGCCCAATTTCAATTTTAAAGATTTGTTCATTGTTTAACCTTTCCAACCCGTCCTTAATGAAAATATATTTAAATTAATCATTTAATAATAATTTCTATGACTGTTAAACGATGCGACTGGGTAAGTGATGATGAAGACTATATCAGATACCATGATGAGGAGTGGGGAGTTCCAACACATAACGATGAAGAATTATTTGAGATGCTTGTTTTAGAATCTTTTCAGGCCGGCCTTTCCTGGATAACAATACTTAAAAAAAGAGACAACTTTAGAAAAGCATTTGATGAGTATGATTATAAGAAAATATCACAATATGGCATGGGGAAAGTTAATGAATTATTATCAAACAAGGGAATTATTCGAAATAAAGGCAAAATCAATGCTACAATAAACAATGCCAAAATATTTATTGAAATTCAAAAGGAGTTCAAAAGCTTTGACGAATACATTTGGGGATTTACAAATGGTGAAATAATTAATAGTGAATTTAAAACTGAATCTGAATTATCCAAAACCATTTCAAAAGACTTGAAAAAACGTGGAATGAAATTTGTCGGACCTACAATAATTTATTCCTATCTTGAATCTGTTGGAATCATCAATAACCATCAGAAAGACTGTTTTAAATATTGCGGAAAGGACTAATAAAAAAAGTTAGAATATCCAAAACCATGACCTGCTTTGAAACTACTTTATGATATGTGTATCATATTGACAAAGAATGCTGTTTTCCACTACATTACAATTATATTGAGTTTCAGATATCATTAAAGTTAAGAGTTCTAAAAAGAAATGTTGTTTTATATTTGATTCCGTGCATTTAATCAAAGATGTTGGTTTTGCCCGCAGGACAGCAGTCGGTGTTTGAAAAATCTGAATAAAAAAAAAGAAATATTAATGAAATTAATCATCAATATTTTACTATTCAAACTGGAATTTCACTGGATTCTAAAATTTTAGACATTTCGACTTTAAAAGTCCTATTCCCATCATTTAAAGAACCAATTGAAATTTTTATCTCATTAGAACCTTCTGAAAAGTTCTGAGCATCAAAAGAGAATATGCCCACACCATTTACAACATTGAATTTAATTTCATGATTGTCGTTTAGCATAGCATACATTTCAAATACCGGCAGATTTGAAGCTACTTCCTCATTTTTATAAAATGTAATTGAATATGTACCTGGAGTGATGCAGGTAATTTCCTTAAATGCAATTCCGGTTGTGCTGATTCTCGGACACATTGTTCCATAACCGACAATACCGGTTTCATAGTCCCATGTGACAATTTGATTTTTACCATACCAATTTGGACCTATATTCAATCTTAAAGATGCATTAAATGCACCAGGACCATAAATTCCAGCAGGATTTGCACTTAATTCACCTAAAATCATCATACTTGGACCTTTGGCATTTCTATAAATCGCATTATCAGTTACTAACGGTTCAATTGCATTTTGAGCCAAATCATAACCTTCATTAAATCTGATTCCCTCTAAAACATTATCAGTAATTACATTGCCAGTTATCAAAATGCCTGTTGAGTAATTTGCATCAACTGAAATTCCCAAATGATTCCATGTGATGTTATTTTTAGTGATTGTTACATTTACTGCAGAATTATTTAAGAATACCCCATATCCTCTAGGACCTTCAGGCACCAGCATAGTGTACAGTCCAATGTTGTCTGCTATGTTATTGCCTGTAATGATGGAATTGGCAACACCGAATCCATATTTTATTCCATAATTATTTTTTCTCAATGAATTTGTGGAAATGGTCAGATTATTTGTATTTCCGGCAAAAATTCCACTTTCAAAACTGTCAATGCAGTTATTTAAGATTACAATATTCCTTGAATCAACAATATTAATACCGTATCCAGGCAGGGACATTGTACTGTCCATATAACTTGCATTTTTAGACTTATCTAATTTATTGGAAATAATATTGTCCTTTATTGTAACATTTGACGCATTATTGATTTCAATTCCATCATAAGAATTTCCAACAATAGACAAATTGCAAATAGTAGTATTGGAATTTAAAATTTTAAATACTGGGCTTTTTGCTTTACCATTTAAAGTTGTGGTATTTAAAGAGTAGATGTTTAATGCGCTATTAATATTCAGTGAGATGCCAGAATAGAAATCTCCTAAAAATTCAACATTATCTCCGTCATGACAGCCATTTAAAATATTTTGAATTTCTGAATTTGGCAAATTCTTATCAATAAAAACCACATTTGTTTTGTTTGATATTGTAATTTTGTTTACTTTTGAAACAGCTCTGTATTTATTTGTTCCTGTATATTTTGATGAAACATCAAATGAACCGATATTTGAGTCAATATCAACATATGCAACACCATTTTTATCGGTTGCTTTTGTAAAAGTCTGATTATTAAATTTAAAGACAATTTTCTCATTAGCCAATGCTTTACCGGATTTATCTTTAAGGGTTACTCTGAAAGTTTTATTAGCATCAGATGCAAATGTCTTATCATAACTCATTAATTGAGTGTTAATCTTTGAAACAATGAAACTGCCAGTGGCTTTACTGGATTTGTAAATTGAGTTTCCATTGTATTTTACTGTAACAGGATATGTTTTTTCTGTTGCGAATTTCAAAGATAAACTTGCCTGACCCTTATTATTGGTTACTTTTGAATAGGTTTTACCGTTAACATTCATAGTAACCGGCATTTTGGATAATGCTTTTCCGGAACTTGTTTTTAAGGTTACTGTGTATGTTTTTTTCTCATTAGGGAAACTTGATACTTTTGAAACTGCAAATTTTGTTGGAGTCTTAGCGACGTTGATTTTGCCATCAGAATGAGCTTTTTTATATATTTTATTTCCTTTATAAGAAGCAGATACTGAATATGATTTGATTTTTGAAAATTTAACTTTAAATACGATATTTCCTTTGCTATTTGTTACTTTTGAATATTTTTTACCATTTAATTTGACAATAACTTTTTGTTTAGCCAATCCTTTACCATTAAGATTTTTCAATGATATTGTATAGTATTTATAAGTTTTTGGAGGAATAGTTACTTTAGGAACAGTCAATTTAACTCCTTTTGAAGAGTATTTGACAACTATCTTGTTTGTTTTTGAAAAGGATTTGTATTTCTTGGATCCTGAATATTTAATATTAATAGTGTAAGTTCCCTTTTTATTGAATTTAAGTTTTTTATATGCTACTCCCTTACTATTTGTTTTTAAAGTGTATGTTTTCTTATTGACTTTAATAACTATTTTTTGATTAGCAATCGGCTTATTTGATCCATCTTTTAAAGTTATATAGAAATTTTCCGCCATTTTTGGAATCATATAAACATTTGAAGATGAAATTTTTGTAGGTGTTTTCTTTATGACAACTTTGGCCTGAGCATTGCTTGAAGAATAATCTACCCCATCCCCAATATATTTAACTGTCATGGCATAGGTTTTTTCTTTTGCAAGTCCGATTTTAAGCTTGGCCTGACCCTTACCATCAGTTAAAACAGTGTATGACCGAGTATTGATTGTAAAGATTAATTTTTCATTGGCAATAGGATTGCCGTCTAAATCTGTTAAAGTTGCTTTAAAGTATGCATTTGAAACTGGATATGTGTTTAAATCTGAAACTGTTATTTTTGTACCACTAACATTTCCAGGAATGTATTTATCATCAATTGCAAATTTTTTGTATGGCCTGTACATCTGAGAGTATAAATTATTGCCCTTACCAGGGAAGCTTGCAAGTAAGACATTTCCGGTTTTATTAAAGTCATCCGGGTAGAATCTCACTGTTGCAGTTCCATTTTTCATCATGACAATCTTATAAGTGTCCCCCTCTTGAGGAGAAACATTAGTGTTGTTTTTGTTTAGATAAAAAATGACCGGTACGGAACTTATGTCTTTGGCAATGTTACCGTTAACATCGACAATTGAAATTGAATAAACACCTTTTTTAACCTGAGTAATCTCACTTAAATACAATTTATAATTTCCGGTATGGGACCATGGAGTTACGCCGGATGTAGGATAGCTGAAGAAAATATTCGGACAAATCAAATCCTGGTCAACATCGAATATATAACCCAAGAAAGTTCCGCTTTGATGACCGATATACTCACCTTTACCTTCGCCAACATAAATATAATCATCATTTGCGGCATCATATATAAACTCCCCTATGGAAGGTTTATATTCATAAACTTGACGCCATACTGGTCTGTCGCCATGACCTATCATGTAGTTATTGGTGATTACCTGTAAACTTTCTCCACCTTTTTTAAATAAATTTTTAACACGATGATCATTGAAAATATCATATTGAGCATTCTGATTAATGAAATTTCCTTTAATTTCCATTTTAGTTATTGCAGTTAGTATAAACACCATATCTTTTGTTAAATCCAATATAATTGTTTAAGATATAAACATACTTGGCTGCAGTCATATTGATTCCAATATTGCCTTCAGAAATATTGTTAGAATGAATGTTAATATTATTACTTGAGCCTGAAATGGCAATTCCTGCAATGAAATTATTTGTAATATTGTTAGAAATTAAATCTGCTTTAGATGAGTCAATAATGTTAATACAATATTTTGAATCATCAATCAGAGAATTCTTAACTTTAACATTTTGTGAATTTACAATTTTAATTCCGTTTGTGACATGGGATATGGTTACATTTTGAATAAGAATTCTGTTTGTATTTTCTGCTCTGATTGCATCGGAATAACGTCCACTATTAGAAAAGCTACAGTCTTTAATTGTAACATCTGATGCTCCCCTTACAAGAATCCCATAATCATTATCGGAAACATCATTTACTATATTAAAACCGCTGATTACAGTTCCGCTGGCTTCAGGAGTAATATAGAAAATGCCCCTATAACCAGATACTGCGCTGCTACCGCATGGCTCCATTGTTGTTCCGACATTGCTTATTATATTCAGTTTTTTATTGACAATGAAATGACAGTGAACATAGCTTTCTCCGTTAATAACAATTGTGTCTCCTGCCTTTGCATTATCAATTGCCACCTGTATTGTAGGATCATTCATTTCATTGTGATTTTTTTCAACTTCCTCAACAACTATAACATTAGATACACCAGAGTTTTCACCAGCCGTTAGTTTTTCAGAAGTCGGTTCAACATCTTTTAAACTAGATTCATCAATAGAAGATATTTCAGAACTTGACAAATCCTCTGCATAAATATTTTCATCTTCAGAAGCTGAAACTGAACTTATACAAAGCAGTCCAACCAATATTAATAAAAATATCATTAAAATTTTATTAAACTTCATATTTTCCTCCAATCAATATATATTACTATACCTATCGACATATTTAATATATTTGATTTAATTTTTAAAAAAGAGCAGTTAAATTCAATTTTTGAAATCTGATTTGAATATTGGTTCTCATTGAAAATTAAAAGTGATGTGAAAAATTTCACTCACCTTTAATGAAAACTTTATCGTTTTACCTTCAATTTTGTTTTAACATATGAATTCACATATTTAACAAGAACTGAATATTTTCCCACTTTCAAATTAATAAACTTGACATTAGCAATCCCATACTTATTTGTCTTGGCCATGTAAGTTTTACCTTTAATTTTAAAAGTGACTTTTTTACCGGCAATAGGTTTTCCATTACTTGTTTTTAATGTAGCCGAATATTTTATCTTTTTTGAGCGTTTTTTAGTGGCGCTTTTGGCTTTTAAAACTTTTTTGACAGTTATTGAATTTTTAACACTGTATCCCTTATAGGTCGCAGTGATTTTATAGCTTCCTGGAAGTAGGCTGAATGTTTTCGATGCCCATCCATTCTTATCTGTTTTGGCAATGTATTTTTTACCGGAAATTTTCATTACGACAGCCACATTTTTTCCTGCAATTTTTCCATCAGTTCCTATTACACGAACTTTAAATGTTGTTTTTCCATTATAATCCATAACAATATCCTTATTGCCGATTATCCGTTTGTTAGTTGGTGCAATTTTTAAAGTGATACTTTGACCATCAATTTTAGATGAAATAGTCGTAATTAATGGAATATACACTGATATTGCTTTAGACCCGTTAACAATGTTTTCAACTTTTCCTGCGGATAATTTTACTTTAAAAATAGGCAACATCCATGGAGAATCAATTTTAGAAATAGTGCCGTTTTTATTTTTAATTTTAAAATCAACAATCAAAACAGCATTTTTATATTGAACCAATTGATTTTTACTTGTAAAACACATTATTATCCAATTAAAATTGTCAGGAACATTATTGTTTAATAAATTCTCAAAATTAGGATTGTTGCATCCCCACCAATTATTTAAAAGAGATACATTTTCAACACCGTTATTGAAAATAGCACATCCATTCACATCGGCATTATTATAAATGCCTGAATAAGCGATTGAAGCATTATCCCTAATCATTATTGCTCCGCCATTACCTCCTGCAATATTGCCATTGAAAATTGAACCGGTAATTGTCATTCTGCCTTTACTGTCAATAGCACCACCATTTTTTGTTGCGGCATTATTTGTAAAGTTAGATTTAATGAGGGTTAATTCACCGGCATTGTCTATAGCTCCGGCACCATATGCAGTATTTTTATCAAACAATGAGTTTTTAATTGTTAATTTACCTTCATTGTCAATAGCTGCACCATAGCTTCTTGCACTATTTGAAATAAATTGAGAGTTTTCAACCAACACATTTGCACGGATGTTAAAAATACATCCCCCTTCATCTGCATTATAATTAGATTTGAATAATGAATTTGAAATAGTTACATTTCCTTTATGAAGCATCAGTACCCCTGAATTATGAGTGACAAAATTTTTAATAAATTGAGAACCGTCAATGGCCAAGTCTCCAGATGAATAAACAGCAGCTGCCTGAAATGCCTTATTAGAATCAAATATTGAGTTTTTGACAATATTTAAATCACGGTTGTGAATAGCTCCTCCGAAATGGCCATTGTTTTTACTAAATTGGGAGTTCATGACACTGCAATTAAGATCATTATAAATCGCACCGCCATTATGAGCATCATTTAAATTAAAAATATCATTGTCGACCACAATATTAAATTTATTAAAGATTGCTCCTCCAGACGTTTCAGCGCGATTTGAAATTAATTTAGAATTTTTGACCTTGCAGTTACGTTCATTATAAATTGCACCGCCTGCATAAGCATTATTTGAATTAAAAATAACTTCATCAATCACAATATTAAATTTATTAAAAACAGCTCCTCCCATATCATCAGCACTGTTTGATATTAGCTGAGATTTTTTAACACTGCAATTAAGCTCATTATAAATCACTCCCCCTGCATAATCAGCATGATTTGATTTTAAAACGCTTGTTTCAAGATTTATTGTTCCAGTATTATAAATTGCCCCACCTTTAAAAGCAGAATTATTATTAAGAGTTATGTTTGTGATATTTACAACAACACCCCTAAATCCATTAATATAAAGTCCTCCACCTAATTTTGCGGAGTTATTATCAATTACTGAATTTTGAACAATAGAGTTTAGTAATGCAAAATAGATTCCTCCTCCATGAGTCTGAGCAGAATTATTACTTACAACAGAATTCTGTAAATTAAGAGACCCAATTGTTAAATCAATGCCTCCACCACGATAAGCAGAATTATTTACAATAGTCAGGTTTTTAATAATTGCAGTGGCCTTGGCATCAACATTTATTCCTCCGCCTAAATCAGCGCAGTTATTCTCAATTAAGCAGTTTTCAGCAATTAATGTGAATTCGGATACATAAATTCCCCCGCCTTGTTTTGCGGCGTTATTTGTAATTGTTGAGTTATACACTTCACATGCACCCCAACTTTTAATACCTCCGCCCAAATCAGATGCATTGTTAGACAGGAACCTTGAATTATGAACAACAAGAATTCCCCTGTTATTATAAATTCCGCCTCCCCTAACAGCTGAATTGTCAATAAATGTACAATTATTAACTAAAAAATTACCGAATCTGTTGTAGATTGCACCTCCCTCATGACAAGAGTTATTTGTAAAAACAGTGCTGAAAATTTTAAGCTCCCCTAAATAATTATCAACAGCCGCTCCAAAACTGCCTCCATTTTTATCAAATAGCGAATTTGAAATAGTTAATTTAGCACTGCCGCCACTGTGTATCGCACCTGTTTCGGCATAATTATTAGAAATTATGGAATCCTCTATAGCCAATATACCTAAATTGTAAATGGCACCGCCTTCTGTGAGATTATAACCTTTAGTAAGAGTCAATCCCTTAATGCTGACATTGACATTTTTAGGTATAATGAAAATACTTGATTTATTATTTGCATTTAAAATTGTTTTAGAAGAATCAACACCATAAATGTTAATCGATTTATTGACAATTATAGGAGATCCGGTACTTTGGTAAGTTTTATTCTCCAAATAAATAGAATCTCCAGAATTAGCATTATTAATCAGATTTTGAATAGATTCAAAACTGTCATTTGTTAATGGCACTGTGCTGTTTGCATCTTCTGCATTAACAGTGCCTAGCAAAAATAATATTGAAAAAATTAGCATGAATAAAAATAATAATTTAAATTTTTTTATTTCAGACCCTCCAAAATAATCAATTTAAAAATAACCAACAAATAAATGAAAAAAATTACTAAAAAAAGAAAAAAGGAAAAATAGAATATTACATTCTATTTTTTAATAACAATAGTATTCTTTTTGCTTATTGCTTTGTAAGCTCCATCTCCAGCAAACTTATAATATGCATTAAATGTTCCTTTTTTAGCTAATTTAATGCTGAAAGTAGCAACACCTTTAGCATTGGTTTTAGCAGTATAGGTTTTACCATTAACTTTTAAAGTAACTTTTTTATTTTTGAGAACAGTTTTACCGGATTTAAGAGTTGCAGTTACTTTTTTAGTTTTAGCTTTAACTTTAAATGTTTTCTTAGCAGTGGTTAAAGCAGTTGCTTTTTTAAGCACACTAATCTTAACTGTTTTAGTAGCTCCGGTGTAGTTAGCATCACCAGTGAAAACCATTGTAGCGTAATGAGTTCCAGAAGAAGCATATTTTACATTTAAAGTTGCAATACCATTATCATCAGTAGTTGCAGTTTTGGTTACACCATCAATAACAATAGTCACCATTTTATTAGCAACAGCATTTCCATTTACATCTTTTAAAGTGAGTTTGAGAACACCATTATTTCCTGCATAAACATTTAAGTTAGAAGCTGCAATATCGGTTGCAACATGTTCTGGAATAGGTATTGGTTCAGGAGCTTGAGGAATTACAATTTCCCCATCTTCATTACCCCAATCATTATACCAAATTACGAGAGGTCTGACACCTGCAAAGAAAGTGTTGTTAGTTATAGTGATAGGAGCTTTAGGATTAAGGTCTCCTGATCTGCTTAAAATGTGTATTAAAGTTACTGAACGACCAATAACATCTTCTCCTTCAGCTTTGATAATTTTATTATTAGTTACGTTAATGTTACCTAAAGTACTTGGAGCTCCGTGAGAAGGATTGCTTGATTCAGCAGCGATTAATAGATTATTGTTTACAACATAGAAAGTGTTATTGTTGAAGAAAACACCTTCAGATGCTTTTTGAATACTGATTACAGGGAATTCGCCCCAAACAGTACCATTATCTAATTCAAATTGACCACATTTAATAAATGTGTTATCATAGATGTAAGTACCTTCAGTAGATGCTCCTCCGAAGTAAATGGAATAAGCATTATTTTTGAAAGTGTTTCCTATAATTGAAGCGTCTCCACTACCTTTTGCAATTGAAATTGCATCAAGTACACGACCATCGAATGTGTTGTTAATAACTTTGAGATAGAAAGATCCGCCTACACTAATCATTTTGGAACCAGATTCTTTATTTACAGTAGGGTCGTTAATAAGTTTGGTTGCGATACCGCCAGTAAAATTACTGTTTTTAACAGTTACATTATTACATTTGTTAACAACGACAGCCTGATTGAAGTCTTTAAAAGAACAGTTATCTACAGTACCCTTTGATGAACCTATACCATCGAAGTTAATACCATTACCATTAATTGAACCACCATATACAATATTGTTTTTAGGGTTTGTGTCAATGAACTTGATACCTATAAAAGTAACGTTTGCACTTTCAGTTATATGGAACAATCCTTTTCCTTCACCATGACCTTTAATAGTGGTACTTACGCCATCACCTTTAAAAGTAAGTTTATCTTTTTGATTTACGGTTACAGTTGCATCAGCAAAATCATATGTTTTGTCTCCTAATAAAATAGTATCTCCTGAAATTGCACTATTAACAGCCTCTTGAACACCTGCAGCGTCAGTTGTTGGAGGTGTAATACTATTTCCGCTAACCTCAATAGCAGGATTATCAGCAGCAGAATCTGCAGGGTCTTCTGCAGAAACAACACCTAATGATAATGCGACAAGAACAACTAATAAAAGAGACATGATTATCTTTTTATTCTTCATAATTATTCTCCATTTTCTCCATTTATTAAATTATTGAAACTTATACTATATTGAAATAAAATTTTAAGAAAAAAACCAATCACTTTTATTTGAATATAAGTATAATTAATATTTTATATCGATATGTAATATAAAGATTATTATTTATCGCCAAAATTAAAAATAATTAATATTAGTTTAAATTTAATAAAATAAATTAAAATAAGATTTATTCATATATGCACATATATAAATTCGTTGAAAAATAAATAAAGATATTTTAATTTAAATTTAATTATATAAATAATTATAAAGCAAAATAATTAATATGAAAAGAGATTCACAACAATAAAAATAATAAATATTTAGTAAAATGAAAAAAAATTGAATTAAATAGTTTAAATCATCAATGCATGATTTTTAACAACACAATTCATATTTTACTACACCAAAACTAATAAATCCCATAATAAATCATTATAAAAAAAATATTAATAAAAATTATATTTTTACGACATAAAGTTTATTATATATTGAAATATAAACATTAAATTACAAAATCATTTGATTTAAGAAAATTAAGGAGGTGAAAAAAATTAAATCCAAGATATTCTTAATGATTGTATTTGTAATTATGCTAGTTTCAGTCACAGCAGTTAGTGCCACAGACGATGATTTAACCGGTATTAGCGATGAAAATCTTTTAAGTATTCAAGATGACTTAAATATTTTAAAAACAAATTCCGATGATGAAACAGATGACGCATCTTTGGAATTGAAAAATAAAATTATTAATGCAAAAAATGGCGATAAAATTGTTATCAATCCAGGAACTTACCATATTCATAACGTGACAATCACCAAAAACATAACAATTCACGGAAACGGGAAACCATCAGACATCATAATTGATGGCGATAGAAAATCCAGTATTTTTTTAATAAACAATGACTCTACATATGTTACTTTTAAAAATTTAACATTTATTAATGGATTAACCCATAATTTTGGAGGTGCAATCTCCATAGAAACCGGTCATGTTTATGTAGATTATTGTAATTTCATCAACAATACTGCACTTAACAACACCAATGCCGGAGCAATATCCAACTACGGAACTGCTAATCAGAAAGCATACCTATTTGTAAATAATTCGTTATTTATCAATAATCATGCAGACCATGATGGAGGAGCAGTAACTACCTGTTATGCCAATTCAGATATTTACAATAGTGTTTTTATAAATAATACTGCTTGCAGAGACGGTGGCGCTATAAGAGTCAGTATTTATGGATACGGCCATGTTGAAGATTGTATTTTTATGTATAATCATGCTGATGAATGGGGAGGGGCATATTATAGCTGGTCCGGCACATCACACATTAACAGATGCATATTTATGAACAATACTGCTGGAACTAATGGAGGAGCGGTAATGGTTTCCGGTAATTTAAACCTTGAAAACTCCATTATTGTTAATAACAGCGGAGGTGAAACAGGAGGTTCATTTTATATACAGGAGCCAATGTATAAGGCAAAAACCTATATAAATGTCAATAATAATTTAATTACAAATAACTCCGCCCCTAAAGGTATGGAAGTCTTTATAAAATGGAGACATGCGGAAAACTTATATCCTAACTTTAACAACAATGACTGGGGAGATGAAAACCCTAATGACTACAGAGTGAATGATCCGAACAACGTAACTTCAAGAATTAAAGTAAGCCATACTTCAAAATCTAATTTATTAAATGAACTGAATCTGAATTTATTAAATAGATATAATGATTTAATTAAGGATTATTTCCCTGAGAATTATCTAGAAAACATTAAAAACAATAAAAATCAGGAAAATAATGAAAATCAAAATCCGAATAACAACAAACCTGTTGAAAACTTTGATTTAAACAATTCAAACAGCAAATTGGATAATATAAAAATAGCTCTACCTAATGCGACCAGCAATAAAATACAATCAGATAATCAGATATATATTAATTCAACCGCTTCTGCTGGAGAAGACGAAAAGGCATATGAATTAAATGAAACACAATCAGTTTCCAAATCCCAGTCTCCGAAATTAATATATGTAATAATTTGTCTGATAATCATATTTTTAGCATTGATTATAGGTTACAAAAAACAAAATTCAAAAGATAAATAGCCAATATTTATCTTCTTTTTTTATTTTAAAGAAAAATCGTGTGCCTGCTCTTTTTTATCTTAAAGAACAATAATTGAATTTAAAAAAAAAAGAAAAAAAGTTTTTAAAGTTTAGATAATATCTTTTATATCATCACGGTAATACAAACCGATTGTTAAAATTATTAACAGAATGATTAAGAATGTACCTTTAACCTTAAAAATTTCATCATCTATAATAATCTGTTTTGCAGTAGAACCAGAATCTGCATTTGCACCGCTGCTTTCAGATGCACTTGCCTGTGCCACATCTAATGAGTCATAACTTTGTGAAACATCATTTACCTGATTTGCAGGACTGTCATTCGGTTCCATTTTTTGACTATGGGAACTATTTCCAGCATTGTCACTAGACTGATGTGAAGATTCGTTACCTCTATTGGCATTGCCGTTTGATCCTTGACCGTTGCCATCTCCAGAACCTCCTCCATTTCCAATATCTTCAAATAAACCATATTGAGGAATACTTGGCAGATTATATGTTGGAGATTGGCCGTTGATTGGAGCAGAAGAAGGTGTTTTTGAATCAAAAACATTTTTTCTACTACTGCGGTCTACAGTGGCCTTAATAATGTCGGCATCTTTTGCATCTACAGTGAACGTTCCAATACCTCCACTTATTGTGACAGAAAATGTTTTGCCGTCATTAGTCTTATAAGTTAAAACCCTATCAGGAAGCAAGGTTGCAATATTTCCTTTTGAATCAACAAATGATGCCTGAAATTGGTTTTTACCAATTTGTGTTACAGTAAACTTTAAATTATTTGTACTGATTTTAGGACATAGCAATCCATTGTCAGTATACCAATTATCACCAACAGTTAACTTTTCACCATTTTCAGTAGCATATGTCTCTTTAGCTTCAATTTCAACATGAGAGCTGCCATAAATTGCATTATATTCAATTTTCTGGTTTTTAGGTTTTGCATATTCTTCAGCGAATTTTATGCCCACATAATTGTTGGTAATAACATTGGACTGAATGTTGTTATGTCCGATTTTATTAAGAGAAATTCCATTATCCGCATTTGAATCTATAGTATTTCCCCTAATATTTATATTATCTCCTGCAAAATCCACTGAAATACCGTCCCATTTATTTTTATTGACAGTATTCTTGGTAATAAATACATTTTGAGGACCTGTCTTATGACTGAATCCGTTATACTTATTAGTTAGAAGAATGCCGTTTCGAACATTATTTGAAACAGTATTTTCATGAATATAAATCATGTTGGATTTTGTCAAAACAATACCGTTTTCACCATTATTTGTGATCTTATTATTAACAATATAAGAGTTGTTGGCTGAAGAGAGGATTATTCCGCATTTGCCATTCTTAACAATATTATTTTTGGTAATATTTAGATATTTTACATTTGATGCAACAATCCCGCTGCCTCTGGTTGTAATGTCATTTTTAATAATAGTCACATAATCTGATCCATCTACTTTGACACCATCACCATTACCCTGTATGTTAAAGCCTTTAACGGAAGTTAAAGAAGCATTTTTTCCTTTAATAGTAATGACTGGGGAATTTGAAGTAGATTTTAACACAGTATTAACATTGGAAAGTAGAGTCAAACTTTTAGTGATTACAAGATTAATATCTGAATAGCTGGCTCCTTTAAACAAAATGATATTGTTTACTTTAGCATTATCAATAATATTTTGAATCTCGGCGTTGGTCAAACCGCTTTCAACAACACGAGTATTATTCATAGTAATCTTAGTTGTGTATGATGACGCCTTATACATGGAATTACCAGCGAATTTTGAAGTAATCTTATATGAACCATCAGCCAGTCTAATTTGAAGTGAAGCAATACCTTTGGAATCAGTATTTTTAGTATAACTGACTCCATTTACTGTAAATACCACCTTAACATTAGAAATTGATTTGTTATTCCCATCAGACAATTTCACTTTGAAATACTCGCCGACCACGTCAAATGTAGTATTGCTTACAGCATCAATATAAGTATTCGGCTTATCTGATGCAGACAGAATCTCAGCATTACTGCTTTCAAGAATTCCGGTAGAATTGTCCTGCTGAGCAATAATCTCTGTTGAATTATCAATTTCGTGAGCGGCACAGAAATTTAATGAAACTAATGCACACAGAATCAATATAATCACGAAACATTTCTTATTCATTTTTCACCTCCTTAAATGTTCTAGTTAATTAATAAATATAAATCACCCTCCAGATACAAGAACCAGTTTACCGGTACTTGGATCTTCGTAAACTTTACCCACTTCACTATATCCGCTATCCTCAATACCTCCGGCACTAGTGTAATTTTGGGTAAACGTATTTGCAGTCGATACATCTTGTGTGGTCTGCTGATTTGAAACTAAATCAGGATTTACAGACAGAGCCATAATTGCAAAGATTAAAAATCCTAAAGCTAAAACAAGCATAGCATCCGAAAGGTTATTTAATCCTCCCATAGGATCATCATCATAGTCCTGTGAAATCCTTCGTCTTTTTCTAAGCATAAATCTACCACCTGTTTATAGCTTCAAGTTCCGCCTCAACAATAGATTCGACATTAATCAAATCTGATTCATACCACTGTTTTTTAAATTTTGATATTAAATAAGACAATGCCCCGACAGACAATCCTGTTACAGTTGTATCAAATGCAATAGTTAGTGACTGGGCAAGAGTTAAAATATCTCCGGTACCCAGTGCCGCCAGACCAGGACCTAAAGGAATTAATGTTCCCAAAAGACCTAAAATCGGACCTACTCTTATCAGAATATCAGTTTTATTAGTCTTTTTAATTAATTTTGTTTCTTCATTTGAAATTAGTTCACTAGCCAGCGCTTTTCTTGCATCCTGACCTATATCATAATTATTAGCTATTTTAATCAGGATTTCCTTTTGAAAAGTGAACAGATTACTATTTTCAATCTCATTTCTCAGCTTTGAAACATCATTTGAAAATGAAACATTTCTTATTAACTGCTCCAATTCATTTGAACTGATTGGCTTTCTTGATATGTACTCATTAATAAGACCGCCAAATGACAAAATAACTATTACAACAGATATAATAATTAAAACGACAACTGGAGTCAATAAACTTTCCGAAAGTATATGAATCAATGAAGTTAATGTTTCAGTTCCTTGAATTATCATGAATTTCCTCCTTTACTCTCATTTAAAAGGACACCCAAAATCATCAGTGCAACTATTCCAATTATAAGATAAATTAACTGGTAAGTTGGAGTTAAAATCAAAAATGAACTAAACATGGTGTAGTCAATATTTCTTGTAGAATCATATGTTAGAGCAAAAATAAAGACCAGAATTGAAAATAAACTCATAAATTCGCCAACTAATACAGGGTATTGTCTTTTTGCATGAGTTAAAAACTTTGAAATTTGATAAACAATAAATACAGTAATTAAAACTAACAAAGAATAAATAATCACATCAGAAAATAATAAATTTGCCTGAGATGACAATAATAAAGTTGAAATAAAAAACATTACTGAAATTGAATAAATCAAATAAACTAAATTATTACTATTTTTCATATAAATTACCATTAAAACAAATAGGATTATTGAAATAATGAAAAATAAATAGTTAAAATAATCAGTTAGAAAGGATAATGGATTACTTAAATATTTGGAGACGCTCATCGCTAAAAATAACATTATTGAAAATATTAAGCCAATAGCTGCTGTCCTTTTATTATTAATCTGATAATTGCCAAGTAAAAGAGCTAAATTAGCTGAAAATAACAATAAAGCAATTAGTAAATAACCCCCAATCAAATCCATTTTTCAACACCCAAATTCTTTGTTATGGAATAATATTTCTAAATATGAATATATAAACATATCGCAATTATTTATTAAAAAATAAATTAATGAAGTAAAACTAATCCAAATTAAAAAAAATAGTCTAAAAATCAATAAAACAGCAATAAAAAGGAATTAGAAATAAAAATTAAAAAAATAAAAAATATAAAAAGAATTAAGAATAAGGTTATAAACTAATCTTCAATCAATTCATAATATGACTCTTGAGCACATGACTTGCAGACCGGTTTTCCACCTCTAAGAACATGACGACCGTCAGATACCTTTTCACCACATACAGAACAGAATGTGGTTGTATATGGTTTGCCAGGCATGTCTCCAGGAGTCAATTCTATTTTGACCCTATCTACTTTAAACAGTTCTTCAGGAGGAGTTCTTCTAAAACGAGCAATCATTTCATCTTTTGTTTCTTCATCCTTGAACTTTTTATTTGCATCAGCATCAGTAATCCTTAATGCTTCATCAGTATCTGTATTATAGAATGTGGCTGCAAATTTACCATAATACATTTGTTTAAGGGTTCTTTTACCCATGGAACAACCGGTAACAGACTGAACTGCGTCAGACATACACCTATCAATTTCCAAAAAGACAATGAGGTTTTTATGTCTTTGATTAAATCCCAATCCAAGTAATTCAAGACCGTACATTGCCAATTTAGTTCCGATTGCAATTCCTCCACAAATATGGCCATGAAATTCTGCTGCTTTTGCTAACTGTTCATCATAATCTTGTTCATTCATATAATCACCTTATAAATCTAATTCTAAATTTGTTTTTAAAGGAACACAGACTTTCCTTTCATTATCCAATTCAATTAATTTCGCATCAATTGAATAAGCTTCTTTTAAATTTTCTTCAGTTACAACATCATCCGGACTTCCAAAATCTATGAATTTTTTTTCTTTCATTATTGCCACTTTATTTGAACTTAAAAATGCATGATCAGGAAAATGGGATGTCATTATAATTGAAAGACCTTCTTTTGCCAGATTATCGACAATTTCTAAAAATTTGATTTGATTTCCAAAATCCAGATGTGAAGTTGGCTCATCCAATATCAGAATGTCGGGTTGCTGACACAATATCCTTGCTAAAAACACCAGCTGCCTTTCTCCACCGCTTAAATTGGTGTATTCCTTATCCTTAAGATTTTCAATACCTAAAATCTTTAGGGAATTTATGGCAATTTCAATATCTTCCTTTTTGGGAGAATCCGTTAGATTCAGGTATGGTGCCCTGCCCATAACTACAACATCCAAAACTTTAAATGGGAATGACGGAACGTGGGACTGAGGAATGTAACCGATGTGTCTTGATATTTCCTTAAAAGATAATTTTTTGATATTTTCGCCATTAATTAAAATTTCACCATCATTTATATCATGCAATCCGTTAAGACACTTGATTAAAGTTGTTTTTCCAGTTCCATTCGGACCTAAAATACATAATACGTCTCCTTTTTCAACAGAAAAGCTAATTTTTGAAAAAATTTCCACATCGCCATAGGAAAATGAAATATTTTTAACATCAAACAGTTTATCATTTAAGCCCATTCTGAATACCCCTTCTTAAGTAGATATAAAAATATCGGCACACCAATAATGGCTGTCAGAATACCAATCGGAATTTCTATTGATATTAATGCACGTGAAATATTATCTATCAATAATAGGAAACTTGCACCTAAACTTAATGATGCAGGAATCAATATTTTATTATCAGGACCGACAATCATACGAGTCATGTGAGGAATAACCAGTCCAATCCAGCCGATAATACCGCTTACAGATACTGAAGCGGAAGTGAGTAAAGTACATCCCGCAATAATCAATAACCTGACTTTTGTCGGATTAAGGCCTAATGATTGTGCTTCTTCATCACCCATCGCAAGTAGATTCATGTGCCATCTGAGAGTTATAAGAATTATAAAACCTATAATTATCGGAATGAGAATCATTATCAGCTGGTCTGTAGTTACAGAAGCTAAACTTCCCATTAACCAGTATACTATTTCAGGGAGCTTATCATCAGGATCTGCAATGAATTTTATAGCAGAAATTAACGCACTGAAAAATGCCGAAATGGCAACCCCTGACAATACTAAGACCAATATTCCGCCGGCCTTATAAGCTTTTGAAATCAGATAAGTAATTGAAACTGAAATGATTCCAAATATAAACGCAAATATCTGAGTTACAAAGCCAACACCACTTAACAAAATAGCCAATGCCGCTCCAAAACCTGCACCATTAGATACGCCAAGCAAATCCGGAGATACAAGAGGGTTTTTAAAAATACTCTGAAATGCTGCTCCAGCCATTGAAAGTGATGCTCCAACAACAAATGCTGCAATTATCCTTGGAAGCCTTATTTCAAAAACAATGGTGGTTATTGTTGATGAAACTTCCAATTGAGGAAATAGTGGACACAATATTGTTTTTATAACATCAACCGGACTAATGGGATATCTTCCAAGCAGAAATGATGCGAAAAATAAAATAACCGGTAAGAAAACCAAAAGCAAGATACTTATAATTTCCCTTGATTCTTTATCCATAATCACTACCCTAAAAATTTGATTCATCAAGTCCTGAACTGATTAGAATATCCCTTGCCTGATCATCGCTTAAATCAAAATGATAAAAATTACTATAAAACTCTTTAGTAACATCAACCATGTTGAATTCTTTATAATCATCAGGATAAATTACTTTTGCAGTCCATGGAACGCCAATAATCATATTAGCACCAACAGGCCTATCAAACCATTTGAACGGAGATTGTGGTGACAGGTAAACCTCTTTATTCTGAACTGCTTTAATATGCGCCCAATTTGAATCATTATAAACTTTATTATAGAAATCCATATCACTGGTAATAATCAAATCAGGATTCCATTTAATGACCTGTTCGATAGATATTTGTGCACCTGTTGTAGTATTGCCCTGATTTATAGAATCTGCAACATTCTTTCCACCTACCAAATCAATTAACTGACCGTGAGAAGCACCTGAAGGATAAGTCTGTAAACCATCACTGCCGCAGGCATAATAAACCGATTTTTTTTCACCATCAGACAATTTAGATGATTTATCATGTACAATATTCAAATATTTATTATTAAAATCATTAAGCTGATTGGCTTTATCTTCAGCCCCTATAACTTTTCCCATGAACAGTATGGATTCTCCTACTTTTTTGACATTGGTAGTGTCACGAACTCCAATAACAGGAATTTTACCGAATTTTTCCTGACGCTGATTAACAGTGGACAAATCTCCTCCGCTGCCTTCATCAATGGATTCTATTACAACATCAGGTTCTGCTGCGATAAATTCTTCATAACTTCCATCCTGAGTACCATACCAACCGCCAACAACGGGGAAGTTTGCATATTCATTCGGCACATATTTCAACTCTTCATCAGTCCACTGGAAGTTAACCGCTTTTAATTTATCAGGAGCAATCATATAAACCACAGTAGTCATCGGAGGAGCAGTGGCTACAACATTTTTAACGGCAGGTATTTCCACTGTCCTATTAATCATATCAGTTATATTTTGAGAACCTTCACTGCCGGTAGTGGAGGGACTTAAAAATAAATGAGTAGCAACGCCAATCGCCACCAAAACAACTAACATTAAAACTATAACTTTAATTTTCCTTTCCATTACAAACCCCCAAATAAAAAAAATATTCGATAGGAATATATATTCACTAAGTTATTTAATAATCTTTCTAAAAAAAATAAAAGAAAAAATAATTAACAAATATAACATTAAATAAAAATTAATTAAATAACAATGAATTAAATCATATATAAATTATAAAATGACTTGTTTTAATTAAATTAAATCAATATATCGTTATTATTTTACTGAACAATGATACTGCACATCAGATTAATTAAAAAACTTTACTTATGAATTTTTAAGATATGGAAGTGCAAATAAGCTAATCGGAAAAATAAATGTTTAACAAGAAAAATTCTACCCTGCAACCGCAGACAGTAAAAAAAGCAAAAGTGAGATAAGATTTAAAAAAAAATGCATTCAATAATGCACCAAATATAAAAAAAATAAAAAATTATGAGTTATTTATTGAAATAACTCAATACTGCATATGTCTTAAGACAACAAAGGAAATTAATTTAAATGTTTTTCCATTAAACCAATTTAACAGAGAAAGATATTTCAACATTCTCCGGGAGAAGTTGGTTTTAATCTCCTTTATTCCAGTTTACAATACCATAAACAATACATAGAAGTGTTGATAAGATAATTCCCACATATACTCCCCAAATCAGCGGGTCTTCTATTCCCAAAACCATCATTGCGCTTCACTTCCTTTATTATCTATGTCTGAAAATGCTTTATCGATTACCTCCTGAGCAGGAGGTTTGGTAAGCAGACTTACAATAATTGTAAATAAGGCTGAAATCGGTACTGCAATCAGCATTACATCAATAAACGGCCATGGCGCTGCAGGCAATAATGTTTCAACACCAAAAATCATTTTACAGATTCCAAGTCCTACAGCGGTCTTCTTAAATACAAATGCTAACCAGAATAAACTGACAAATGTTCCTGAAAGAATTCCTGCAATTGCTCCTAGCTTTGTAATTCCTTTCCAGTAAAGCGCTCCTAAAAATACAGGCAGGAATGCTGCTGAACAAACTTCGAAAAACAGACTTGTTCCAAGTGCAATTACGCTTCCAGGAAGTAAAAATGCCATTACTAACGCCAAGATAATAGCTATTAAGATACCTATCCTTGTAATAGTTACCTGATCTATTTTTTGTTTGGATTTGTTTCTTATTGTTCCATAGATATCCACACCAAATGAGGTACCCTGAGTGTGCAGTTGTGAAGAAATTGTTGACATTGCAGCTGCAATTAATGAAAGCAAGAAAATATATACAAACCATTCAGGCAGCGCCATTGTAATGAATGTTGGAATGACCTTATCAATGTTTCCACCAACTACATCAATTGCAATTTTGCCCAGCTTATCAAAGAAGTATACATTTGAAAGTGAACCTGCAATATAAGCGGTTGTTGGCATGATTGCAATGAAAATACCTCCAATCAAAACAGACCTGTTTAATTCTTTATCTGATTTGACTGTTAGGAATCTTACAATCAATGAAGGTTGAGCAAGCACCCCAATACCTACACCAACAAGAGTGGATGATACAAGTGACCACCAGAATGGAGATCCGAACTCCGGAAATGCCGTCCACCCGGTTCCTCCCGTTGCAGTGGCGCTGGCAGGGTATAAATGAACCATGTTTGTCAATGCGGTGTTTGCTGTTTCAACACCCCCAAGTAACCAGTATACAAATACAAGCAGGAATACCATGGCTACAACCATAATACTTCCCTGCAATGCATCAGTATACATTACACCACGAATACCACCAAACAATACATAGAATGTAATAATAATTGACAATATAAGTAAAGCAATGCTAAAATCGATTAATAATGAAGATTCCAAAAATCTGGCAGCTCCAATCAATACTACTGCCGCATAAATCGGCATTGCGCAAAAAATTATTAAACCTGAGACATAATGTATAAATTTTGAGTCAAAACGTTTACCTAAAAACTCAGGGAAAGTCAAAGAATCCAAAGCATGCCCCATTCTACGAGTTCTCTTTCCTAAAAATACAAATGCAATAAATACACCAATGATAATGTTTAAGAATGCCAACCATAAAACACTCATACCATATTCACTGGCAACTCCTCCAAAACCAACAATAGCTGCCGTTGAAATAAAAGTCGCACCATAACTCATTGCCATAATGAAAGGGTGGGTATCTTTACCGGCAATCATGAAGTCTTCGGAGGAATCATTTTTTTTATAGGCATAATATCCTACTAAAACAAGCGAAAATATATAGATTATAAATACGATTGTTAAAATCATCACGTTCATAAATAATTCTCCTAAAAAAAATACAAAAAAGTGTATACAATATATTTATTTGATATGCGAATTATATAAAAATTACTAGTCAGGATTAAAGTATTCAGCCGGAGCATTTTTTAAAAATAAATTACCCCAACATCACAATATCACTTCATGACTCTAAAAATCAATTATCCTTCACCACAACATTTTATAAGCAATAACAAAATAAAATAATATTTTTCAGAAGGATTTCATTATAATAATAAACTTTTATAATAATAAGATGAAATATTTATAATGTTATTTAAGAAAAATTTGATAAAAATAGGGATAGTATGTTTTGGGACGAGAAAGCCGAATGTATGAGTAAAGATGAGAAAGAAAAAATACAGCTAGAAAGACTGCAAAAAACAGCAAAACTTGCATATGAAAATGTAGAGTTTTACAAAAAACGATTCGACGAAGCAGGTTTAAAACCTGAAGACATCAAAAGTTTAAAAGACATAGAAAAAATTCCATTTACAACCAAAAGCGATTTAAGAGAAGCTTATCCTTTAGGTCTGCTTGCAGTTCCGCGGGATGATATTGTTGAAGTTCACGCGTCATCAGGAACAACCGGAAAACCAACCGTTACAGCATATACTCAAAATGATTTAGAAATCTGGGGAGAATGTATTGCGCGCGGCCTTAAAATGGCAGGTGCTAAAAAGGATTACATTCTTCAAAATGCATACGGGTATGGCCTATTTACCGGAGGATTTGGAATTCACCATGGAGGAAATAAGATGGGCGTAATTACAATTCCGATTTCAGCAGGAAACACTAAAAGACAACTTGATACAATGATTGACTTTCAAAGCGATATCCTGACCTGTACACCATCTTATGCAATGTATCTTGGAGAATCCCGTGAAAAAGCAGGAATCTCCTTAGACGAGATTAATTTAAAAGCAGGAATCCATGGAGCAGAAATGTGGACTGACGAGATGAGAAAAAGAATCGAATCATCTCTTGGAATTAAAACCCACAATATCTATGGTCTAACAGAAGTTATGGGTCCGGGCGTTGCTCAGGAGTGCAGTGAGCAAAATGGAATGCACATTCAAGATGATTATTTTTATCCCGAAATCATCAACCCCGAGACTGGCGAAACATTGGATCACGGTGAAAAAGGAGAGCTTGTGCTTACTTCCCTGACAAAAACCGGAATGCCTATTTTAAGATTTAGAACAAAGGATTTAACTTCTTTAATTGAGGAGCCATGCGAATGCGGAAGAACAACCGTCAGAATGACAAGGATCACCGGCAGAAGTGACGATATGCTGAAAATCAAAGGAGTTATGGTGTTCCCATCACAAATTGAAAAAGCATTACTTAAAATTCAGGGCATTAGCCCTAATTACATGATTCATGTAACAAGACCTGACATTTTAGATGAAGTAGAGGTTAAAGTAGAAGCAACAAAAGAATTATTCTTCGATGAAATGAAAGAAATGGAAAAGGTTGAAAAACAAATCCAGGCATCCATCAGGTCTGAAACTGGACTTAGAGTTGATGTGACCATTTGTGAACCGGATTCACTCCCGAGAAGTGAAGGTAAAGCTGTTCGTGTAATTGATGAAAGGAATTTTGAATAGGTGATAAAATGGTAGTTAAACAAATTTCAATTTTCGTGGAAAACAAAGAAGGAAGGATTAAAAAAGCTATTAACACATTAGCTCAAGAAAATATCAATATCCGTGCACTATCAATAGCTGATACGACAAAATATGGAATTTTAAGACTAATCGTTTCTGATAACAAAAAAGCAATAGAAGCTCTTGAAAAAGATGGTTTTATTGTAAAAGAAAATGAGGTCATTCTTTTATCAGTTCCTGATAGGCCAAACGGTTTGAACTCAACATTGGCAATATTCGATGAACAGGGCATTAATTTGGAATATTTATATGCATTTGTAAGCAGCAAAAGTGATGAAGCCATTGTTGTTATGAGACTAGAGGATATGGAAAAAGCCATCAAAGTATTAAATAACAGCAATGTTAAAATTTTAGAAACAGAAGACATTAAAAATTTATAGAAAAGATTTAATCTTTTCTAAACTATTTTTTTTAAAAAATAATCAGATACAGCTAGAAATCTTTTAACATATTAGCTATATCTTCTTTTGAATAACCTAAGCGGACAAAAAGGCTTTTAATTGGTTCTCTTTCAGGAATAGCCCCTACTTCTCTCCAATTTTTAAAATCGTTTCTCATAATGCCATTGATTAAAAGTTGAATAGTAATTAAATCATCACTTTTAATTGCAATAAAAGCATCCTCATCACCAAAAACATTTTCTGGATCAATTAATGTTACCTGCCCATTAATGTCTTTTTTTATAATAGCATTGTCAATTTTGTAAGCCATAATATCACACTTTAATATCTATATAGGTCTTTAGTTTAAATAGTATTTAAATTTTTAATTTTTGATTGATTTATATCCATTTTCAATAGCTTTTAAATTCATTTCATGGAATTTAGGTTTTAGATTATTTTTCATAGCTTCAATAACTGATTCTTTTGTAAGAGGGAATTTGTCATCAGCTGTAACAGCACCTAAAAGAACCATGTTTAATGATAATACGCTTCCAGCATCAATAGCCAATTGTGTTCCATTAATGGGGAGGACATGTTTAAAATTCTCTTTTAAAGTTTTTGTAATATTATCCACATTAGGATATGGCTTATTGGCTGAAGACGGAATAATCGGATGAGTATTATACACGATTTTAGTTTCACTGTTTACTTTATCCAATCCCCTTATTGTTTCAATAGGTTCAAAGGAAAGCAGCATGTCTGCACCTTTCTTAGGTATGATTGATGAGTTGTAACCACCTATTTTTAACTCGGTAGAAACAGATCCTCCTCTTTGTGACATACCGTGAATTTCGCTCATTACCACATCCAAACCTTGATTCATTGCAGCTTCGCCAATGATTGTTGAGGTTTTAATAATTCCCTGACCTCCAACACCGCAAATATAAATACTATAATGATTATCCATTTTTTCACCTGCCTGCCTCTAAAGCTCCATATTTACAAACCTGAATACATGCCCCACATCCATCACATTGAGATTCATTAATTATGATTTTACCATTGATTTTGGAAATTGCCGGACATGCAAATCCATTTACACATTTATCACACTTATTACAATTACTTTCAATGAATTTCACTGGAGGTTTTTTAGTTAAACCTTTAATTAAAGTACATGGAGCTTTTGATATAATTACAGCCACATCATCTCTTTCAAGTGCTTCCCTATAAGTCTTAACAACCTGTTCTAAATTAAACGGATTAATTACACGTACATAATCACAACCGCAAGCTAAAGCCAACTTACGAATAGATACTTCGGGAGCCTCATCCCCCATCCCATCAACAGGAATTCCTGGGTTTGGCTGTCCTCCGGTCATTGCGGTAATCCTATTATCCAATACTGTTAAAACAAAGTTGTGTTTGTTATGTACTGCATTTATTAATGGAGAAATTCCGCTGTGGAAAAATGTGGAGTCACCTATAAAACTGGCCACTTTCTGGTCTGTTGAAACTGAAAATCCGCAACCGTCCCCTACACTAGAACCCATGGACAATAAGTAATCCGCAGCATTGTAAGGCGGATTAATACCTAATGTATAACACCCAATATCTGAAGCAAAGATTACATCAGAGGGTTTTAGGCCCAATTCCTCAATTGCAACGTTTATTCCGTAATACATTGCTCTGTGAGGACATCCTGCGCATAAAACAGGAACTCTTGATGGAATTTCATCGTTTAGTTTTTCCAGGCTTTGTGAAAATGCAATGTCCTCATCCTTTTTAAAGTTCAATATTTTATTTAATCCGTCAGCTACGATATCAGAGTTAAATTCATGATAAATCGGAAAAGTTCCATCTAATTTACCGTGGACTTCCACATTTAGATTTTCAGAACCGATACATGCCAGAGTATCCCTTTCAATAATCGGGTCAACTTCCTCTACAATAAATACTTCATCCAAATCCTTTAAGAATTCAACAACCCTTTCCTTTGGGAAAGGATATGAAAATCCTAATTTTAAAATATTTACATCCAAACCGTTGAATTTTACAACATCATAAGCATAATTATAAGCGCTGCTTGAAGCGATTAATCCATATTTTTTATCGGTTGAAAACTCGATTTCACGGTTTAAATCACTTTTATTAGTTGAATCTTCAATCTTATGGATTTTATCCCAAAGAGTTACATGCATATCACCTGCAAATGCAGGTACAGGAACATATTTGGAAGGGTCTTTGTTAAAATGACCTCTTTTCCAGTGATTTTCATTATTTGATGAATTATCCTCCACATCTCCAAATTCAACAACACCCCTCATGTGAGATACACGAGTGGTTGTTCTGACAATTACCGGTATGTTAAACTGTTCGGACAAATCGAATGCATATTTAACCATGTCCTTTACTTCCTGACAGTTAGAAGGCTCTAAAATAGGTACATTGGCCAATCTTGCATAATTACGGGTGTCCTGCTCATTTTGAGATGAGAAAAGTGACGGGTCATCAGCTGACAATATAACCATCCCGCCATTTACGCCTGAATAGGCAGTTGTCATAAATGAATCAGATGCAACATTCATACCTACATGCTTCATGAATGTAAATGACCTGAGACCTGAGGCAGCTGCAGTTGCTGCAACCTCCATTGCGACTTTTTCATTAGTAGAAAATTCAAAATAAATATTAGCATCCTTGGCCAATACTGATAACACATTTCCAATTTCTGATGAAGGAGTTCCTGGATATGTAGCTGCAATAGAAACGCCAGCTTCTATAACTCCCCTTACAGCAGCTTCATTACCCAGTAAAAATTCTTTTTCACCAGATACTCCTGTGACTAATTTTTTTAAATTCATTATATTTTCCTCAAAATAATCATTAATACATATAAATTATATAATAGTTTTAGATATAAATATTATATTATAATAATTTATAAGTTTTTAAGAATGGGGAAGAATAATGATTAAAGTTTATGTTTCAAGATTTAATAGAGAAACCGACAAAGAGCCTCATTTGGAGTGTTATGAAATTGAACAAACACCTCATATGAAAGTTCTTGACGCCCTTCAAGCTATTAATGAAAAATATGATGCAGATATTAGTTTTAGAAGCTCCTGCAGAGCAGGACAATGCGGGTCTTGCGGCATTTTATTTAAAGGAAATGGAGCTCTTGCCTGTCAAAAAGAAATTAAAGATGGAGCAATTATTGAACCTCTTAATTTCCCAGTCATTAAAGATTTAATTGTTGATAAATCAAGTATCGAAGCAAAAGTAAAAGACCTGGAACTGTCTTTGCAATGCGACCACACTTGCGAGGAATTAGACACAAGCATAACCAAAGAGGACACTCAAGATACTAAAAAGGTGAGAAGCTGTATTGAATGCTATTCCTGTTATTCAACTTGTCCGGTGGTCAATATTGCAACAGAAGAATTTGGTGGACCATATTTAATGAGATACATCAACAAATTTGATACCGACCCGAGAGATAATTTTGATAGGCTTAAAGAAGCACTTGATGAAGGTTTATACAATTGTACCAGTTGCGGCAAATGTTTGGCAGTTTGCCCTAAAAATATCAATACGTTCGGTGATGCAATAGAAAAAATGAGGGCTCTTGCAGTTGCCAACG
Source organism: Methanobrevibacter sp. (assembly GCF_030539875.1). Taxonomy (NCBI): domain Archaea; kingdom Methanobacteriati; phylum Methanobacteriota; class Methanobacteria; order Methanobacteriales; family Methanobacteriaceae; genus Methanobrevibacter; species Methanobrevibacter sp. The sequence continues at coordinate 110,548 of NZ_JAUNXI010000001.1, read as the reverse complement.
GTTCAGGACCTCTTCCAAAACATGTTGCATTTAAGGAAAATATTCAGAAAAGAGGAAGGTCAATAACAACCGATAAACCGTCATTTATCGAAGAAGCTGAAAATAAAACAGGGTCCAAAATAGCTTTCTTTACCGGGTGTATGGTTGATTACAAATTCCCTGAAATTGGCCATAAATTAGTTAAAGTTCTAAAAGAAAATGGAATAGACATTGATGTTCCTGAAGGCCAAGTTTGCTGCGGTTCTCCCCTTTTAAGAACTGGTCAGACAGATGTCGTACAGGGACTTGTTGATAAGAATAAGGAAGTATTTAAGGATTATGATACTATAATTACAATCTGTTCCGGCTGCGGATCTACTTTAAAGAACAACCATCCGCAATTTGGCTCTAACTTAAATGTAATGGACATTAGTGAGTTTTTAGTAGACAAGCTTGATGAAGACAAACTAAAAGAATTGAACATGACCGTTACATATCACGATCCATGTCATTTAGGAAGAGGGCAGGGCATTAAAGATGCTCCCCGAGAAGTTATTGAAAAAATTCCGGGCATTGAATTTAAAGAGATGCTTTATCCTTGCCAGTGCTGCGGTGCCGGCGGAGGAATAAAATCCGGAAAACCTGAAATTGCAATGGAACTATCTAAATCAAAAGCAGAAATGATTAAAGACACAGGTGCTGATGCAGTAATTACCATATGCCCATTTTGTCAATTAAACATACAGGACGGTTTAAATGAAATAGGCTGTGGAGATATAAAATGTATGCACATTTTAGAACTGCTGGATAAAGCTTATGAATAATTGGATTAGGAGTTGATTATAATAGGAGATACTGCTGTAGGTGAAGAAAAAGTAGTTGAAACTGCCTCTTTAAACTCACCTAAAGAAAAAGAAGAATCAGACAGTGAAAAAAAATCGACTTCTACAAAAAAAGCCAAATCCACAACCCAGTCCAGAGGAACTGTCAGAGCAAAAATTATAAGACAGCAAGAGGAAAAGGAAGTTAGTCTCTTTAAAGAAAACATATATATTGTTTTTGTTGAATGCGAAACTCCTGGAAACATTGGTTTTCTTGCAAGAACTATGGCAAACTTTGGATTGAAAAATTTAATATTGATTAACCCTCCCACATTAACAAAAGAAGCATATTATCAGGCTACCCATGGAAAATACATTGTTGAAAATGCAAAAATATTTCCTACACTAGATGATTTCTACCAGTCCCAACAGATTGATTTTAAAGTTGCTTCAACTGGAATGGCGGGAGGAAGTTATAATCTGTCACGAATTCCAATCAGACCAGAAGAACTTGGAAGGTCAATGAATGTTTCAAATAAAATAGCAATACTCTTTGGAAGAGAAGGAAATGGACTTACTAACAAGGAAGTCGCAGATTGCGACATATGCGTTTCTATTCCAACAGATCCGACTTATCCTATAATGAATATTTCCCATGCAGCTGCAATAATTTTTTATGAATTATTTAAGAACAAACATGATTTTGGTGTTGAAGGGCTTGATGAAAGCACTAAATTAGAAAAAAAATATTTGTTAAATGACATGACCGATTTAATCGATAGTCTGGACATTCCAGATCATAAAAAAAGAAACGGCATTAAAACCTTCAACAACATTATTTCAAGAGCATTCATTACTTCAAGAGAAGCGCACACCTTTAAAGGAATATTGAGGCGTTTAAAAAATAAACTTGGTGAACAATGAGAAGAATTAGATTTGCAGACATCAGCATATTTGTCCTTAAATATATTTTCAACTGGAGATTTTGGATAGCTGAAATAACCCGGAAATCAAAAGTTTATAAAAAAATTATTGACAAAACGCTTTTTGATGAAGACAACATCGTTGTTGTGCCAAATACAATCAATATAAATAAAAAAATTGAAACTGAAGGTTCTGAATTCTTACCGACAGACATTATTAAAGAAGTTGTAAAACATAGCAGAGACATTGTAATTATGAATACCTGTCTTTGTAGAACTTCAAATAACTGCCGGGACTATCCTCAGGATATTGGATGCATTTTCCTTGGACCGACAGCTAGAAAGATTCCAGAAAACATCGGAAAAAAAGCAACAGTTGAAGAAGCGTTAGTCCATATTGACAGGGCGGACGAAGCAGGATTAAGCCACATTATCGGCAGAAATAAACTTGATTCAATCTGGATGAACATAAGACCTGGAAAAGGCCTGTTAACGATTTGTCACTGCTGTCCGTGCTGCTGTTTATGGAAAGTTTATCCTAATTTAGATGAAGATATAAGCAGCAAGATAGAAAAACTTGAAGGTGTTGAAGTAAAGTTTCATGAAGGCAAATGCAGGAATTGCAATAAATGCCTAGAGGTTTGTATTTATCAGGCCATCAGTTTAGAAAATGAAAAAATAACTATCAATCATGATATTTGCAAAGGATGCGGACTTTGCGTTAATGCATGCAAATTTGATGCTATTACCCTTGACTACACTAAAAAAAGTGTAGACAGCATAATTAATAGAATTAACGATTTAATTGAAATAAATGAATTATAAAAAAATTACTTGTGTGAGAATATGGCTATTTTAAGTGATAAAACTATAAAAGAATATTTAAAAGAAGGCAAAATTGGTATTGAACCTCTTTTAGATGAAAAGCAAATACAACCATCTTCTGTTGATATGAGATTAGGAGATGAATTTAAAGTATTTAAAGTTATTAGAAAACCCTATATCAATCCTAAAGATGAAGAAGACATTGCATCATATATGGAATCATCTATTGTTAAAGAAGGCGAAGCGTTTATAATCCATCCTAATGAATTTGCTTTGGCCACCACTTTAGAATACGTTAAAATACCTGATGACCTGGTTGCAAGAGTGGAAGGCCGTTCAAGTATGGGAAGACTCGGTGTTACAATGCACGTTACAGCAGGTTTTATTGATCCGGGTTTTGAAGGTAAAATCACTTTGGAAATATCAAATATCGGTGCAATGCCTGTAGCGCTATACCCTGGTCAAAGAGTATGTCAGATTGTATTTGAAACAATGACTACACCTTCAGAAATTCCTTACGGACATCCTTCTAGAAATAGCAAATATATGGGACAGACCCGTCCTGAAAGCAGCAGGGTCAAATTAGATTACGAATTAAAAAAATAATGGAGATAATATTTATGAATCATGATAAAATGTCAAATATTAGTGCAAAAAGAGGATTTTTATGGCCGTCCTTTGAAATATATTCCGGAGTGTCCGGTTTTACAGATTACGGCCCTCTTGGAGCCAGCCTGAAAAATAATATCATGCAAAAATGGAGAAAGCAATATGTTTCAGGTGAAGGATTTTACGAAATTGAAGGCCCTACCGTAATGCCCAAAGAAGTTTTAAAGGCATCAGGACACGTGGATAACTTCACAGATCCGATGTGCAAATGCGAAAACTGCGGAGAAGTTTTCAGAGCAGACCACATAATTGAAGCAGTAATCGGAGAAGATGTGGAAAGCCTCGAAAACGAGGAACTTGACCAGATAGTCACTGACAACAATATAAAGTGTCCTGATTGTGGCGGAGACCTGTCCAACATATGGAACTACAACTTAATGTTTAAAACCGAAATCGGTGCTAAGGGAGATAAAGTAGGTTACATGAGACCTGAAACTGCACAGGGAATCTTCATTTTATTCAAACGTTTGGAAAGATTTTTCAGAGGAAAACTTCCATTTGGAGCAGTTCAGCTTGGTAAAGCGTACAGAAATGAAATTTCACCAAGACAAGGAGTTATCAGACTTAGAGAATTCACTCAAGCAGAAGCGGAAATCTTTTTAAATCCCAAAGAAAAAACACATCCCAAATTTTCACAAATCGAAGATGTGGTATTGCGCTTAAACTCACAGGAGGTTCAGGAAAACGATTTGGAACCTTTGGAAATTACTGCCCGTGAAGCCCTTGAAAAAGGAATCGTGGCAAATGAAATGTTAATCTATCAGCTGTACTTAGCCCGCAAATTTTTAATTGAGCTTGGAATTCCCGAAGATGTTTTAAGATTCAGACAACATTTAGCCGGAGAAATGGCCCACTATGCACTTGATTGCTGGGACGTTGAAGTTAAAACCGACAAATACGGATGGGTTGAAATCATCGGTATAGCAGATAGAGGAGATTACGATTTATCATCACATTCCGAGTTTAGCAATGAAGAATTGAACATATTTATTGAATATGATGAACCTAAAAAAGTCAGAAAAACTGTAGTTAAACCAAACTTGTCCAAATTCGGACCGGTATTTAAAGGGGACTCTCCTAAGGTAAAACAGGCTATTGAAGATGCGAATGTTGAAGATATAAGAACTGCAATAGAAACTGAAGGCAAATTCACCATTGAATTGGACAAAACATATGAAGTAAGTGAAGATTTGCTTATCTTTGAAGATGTTGAAGAAGAAATAACCGGTGAGAAAATCATACCACACGTTATTGAGCCTTCATTTGGTATTGACCGTATTACCTACTCTGTTTTATTACATTCATTTACACAAACAGAAGAAAAAGAATACTTTAAATTTGACAAATCAATTGCTCCGGTTCAGCTTGGAATATTTCCGCTTGTCAATAAAGAAGGCCCTCGTGAAATTGCTCAAGAATTAACAGAACAATTGAGAATGGCAGGTTTTACTGTAGAATATGATGCAACCGGAACTATTGGTAAAAGATATGCCAGAGCCGATGAAATTGGTATCCCCCTTGCAGTCACTGTTGATTTTGAATCAATAGAAGATGAAAAGGTGACTGTCAGAGACAGAGATACAGAAGCTCAAGAAAGAATTCCAATAGCTGAATTAGAAGATTATTTGGAAAAATATTATAAATGAGTTTAAAACTCATTTATTTTTAATTTTAAAATTTTCATAAAGATTACTGGCCCATTTTATTGAATCACTATTTTTTGATGTCAGCAATCTGTTTTGATCAAAATAACCGTCCTCCTTAAACAAACCTAAAATCATTAGCTGGTCAGTGACTATTAACAGAAATGTGTTTTCACCTGCAAAATAAGATAAATTTTTAATTTTAGACTTTTTATTAAATATTTTCGAAATGCCTGATGGAATCATAACTTCAACGTCATTATTATTTTCAACAAGTTCGTTTAGTTTGTCATTGAAATTTTCATAATAAAATGGCAGAACACATTTGACCTGTTTTGCACTGCTTAAACTATTTTCAATGAAATTATAAATCCTATATACATCAATACCGTCTGATTCAATAAGATGGGCATTGCCAAGAAGGTATAACTCTGCAACAGATTGATTTGGAATCATATTAACAAGATGCTTGTCCAAAATATTAAAAAAATCATTTAATAAATTAATTATATAACCGAGTTTCATGACCTGGTCAATTTTCAATTTAGTCGAATTTGATAAAAAATATTTATTATATTCCCTATATACATATCCTTTCAGCTCCAAATTATGCATATTACTTGATATTGAACTGTAACTTAAAGATGTAATCTGATTTAAATCTTTCATGTTCAGCGGACACTTGTATAAAGTTGCTAATATTTTTAATCTGATTATTGAATTAGTCATGTATTTTAGTTCTTCTGAAATCGATTCGTAGCTGTTTAAATAACTTTTATTAATTACCAAATAAATCACCAATGTCGTATTACTTGTACTAATATTATTAATACTGAAAAATATAAAATCTATTGAAGTGAGAAAATATGAAAAAGTGAACTTGCAAAAAGCTTATAAATAAAAACAGACATGAGTAAAAATTTATATCTAAACTACCACAAATAACAAAATAGTGAGTAAAATGATTGATACACATATTCATGCCGATTCAAGAAGTAGTGAAGATTTTAAGGACATGTATCTGGCCGGAATAGACAGTGCAATAACTTGCAGTTATTACCCTTACAGAATAGATTCGGAAATTGTTCTTTTAAATCATTTGAATAGAATTTTAGAATATGATACTAAAAGAGCATCACAGTATGGGATGGATTTAAAGGTGGCCTTAGGAATTCATCCAACAAACAGTATCGAAAAACCTGAAATGATTTTTAATGAATTATACAGATGGACTGAAAGAGGGCAAATCGTTGCAATAGGCGAAATAGGTCTTGAAGATTTAACTGACCTGGAGATTAATACATTTAAAAAGCAGTTAGATATTGCAGATGAGACCAACTCAAAAGTGATTATTCATACTCCAAGGAAAAATAAATCAAAAGTCCTAAAAGTTATTTTAGACATTGTTCCCCAACATTTAGATGAATCACAAGCAGTTATTGATCATATTAACCTAGACATTATCAACGAAGTTATTGATAAAGATTATATGCTCGGACTGACCGTGCAGCCACAAAAACTTGACATTGAAAGTGCAGTAGATATTTTAGACAATTATGGATTTGATAAATTCATTTTAAACAGCGACATAAGCAACAAACCATCAGACCCCCTTTCCGTTGCTAAAACCGTTCGTGAATTAACCCGATTAGGTTATAAAAAAGCAGAAATAGATAAAGTATCACATGAAAATGCAGAGAAATACTTTAAAATATAACTTGATACCATGAATATCACCAAAAGGTTACCCATTACCGTTGCAGGTTTAATCCTTGCTTTATTATCATTAGGCAATCTTTTACATGATATTAATCCAGGAATAAAATATTTCCTGGGAATGATTAGTGCAATATTGATTATTTTACTGGTTGTTAAGGCAATAACATATCCGAAAGATATTAAAGATGACTTTAAAAATCCGGTAACCGCAAGCAGTTCAGGTACTTTTTCAATGAGTTTGATGCTTTTATCTACATATACATTAGGATTTATGCCGACTATTTCGCAAGGCATATGGATAATTGGAATTGGCTTACATATTTTGTTAATGATTTACTTTACCTATCATTTTATAATACGTGATTTTGATATACTGGCAGTCAATCCTACATACTGGATTGTTTATGTTGGAATTTCAATGGGAGCAGTTACAGCACCATTTCACGGACTCAACAAAATAGGAACTGCATGCATAATTATAGGATTTGCTTCCATGCTGATAACTCTACCATTAATAACATACAGACATATTAAATATCCCGATATTTCAGATGCCAATAAACCAACAACATGCATTTACACAGCATTATTCAGCATACTGATAGTAGGATATTTAAATTCAGCACCGAAAATATATCCCGAATTTTTAATGGCTTTATACTGCATTGCGTGCATATTTTATATTTTTGCATTTTATAAATTAGTTGAATATAGAACACTGGAGTTTTATCCAAGTTTTTCGGCATTTACATTTCCATTTGTAATAAGCGCACTTGCAACAAAAGGAGTTATAAAAATAGCTGGCGAAAATCTGATTTTATCATCGATTTTAACCATAGAAACATTAATATCGGTAATTACTGTATTTTATGTGATAACCGAATATGTGAACTTCTTAAAAAAATAATAAAAAAAGCAGAAATTAATCCTCTTATCCTTTATTGATTAATTTTACTTTTTTAGGAGATATGACAATTAAATTTTTATCTTCAGAACGTGAAAGCAACAATGCCTGAGCACCATATTTCGCCCTCATCTGTTTAATTTTATCTCCGGCTAATCTGAAGTTAGGTTCACTTTCTTTTTCTAAAAATGATAAATCAAGGATAACAGGATTCATTTCTTCAATTACCTGATCAACAACATAATTAATGTCATCAAGTGTCTTAGGCCTAATTAATACAATTTCGTAAAATGGCTGTTCAGGAGTAATTACATAATCATCATAATCATCATAAACAGGATGCTGCGGACGATTTTGCGGTTTAGGAGTTGATTCATACTGCTGTGAATTATTTTGTCGAGGTTCCGCATTTTTAAAAGACTTAGTAAAACCATTTATAAAATCTGTCAAGTTAAAACTTTCTTCATCTTTCTTTGGAGATTCTGTTTCTTCAAAACCTAAACTTCTCTTTAAAGTATCCATAAAACTCATTTAAACTACTCCTCTAAATATTCAAATATTGCATCTAATAATTTGGAAGCACCATTTGTATAAACATCTTCAGCAGGTAAATTGAATTTAGATTCAAAGAATTCAGGGCATAAATCTAAGCTAGCATTTTTAAGATTTATTGATAAACCAACAACTTTTGTAGGTTCAACAGCCTCAATAGCTTTAATTTCCTCTTCAATTCCCCTAGGTTCTCTGTATGGGTGATTTGGTCTGTGTCCAACAATAACTGCATCAGGAGCCGAACCGATTAAAATGGCTGCAGACAAACCTCTTGGATGAGGATTTCCTTTTTCAGTTAAACTGGATTGGCCTTCAATGAAAATAATGTCCGGATGTTTTGTTTCTTCGGCATATTTAATTGAAGATAAAATTGCTGCCGGAACATCCATTGCAGATAAGCTTCCTGCCCTAAAGTTAAAATCTGTCGGTTCTTCCAATCCCATTTCATCAGTTGAAATAATGGCGGGAGTAATGCCTCTTTCCATACATGCAAGACCTAACATTTTAGTTGTGGTTCTTTTGCCGCATTCCTGGGAAGTTCCGCCAACAAAGATTACAGGTGCTTTTGGCTTATATGAAATTTTTGGCAATACTTCACATGATTTTTCAGGAGCCACCCCGGCTATTTTTTCAATAACATCCAGTCTGGGGCCGATATCTTTGATTACGACATTTTTCGCATCTGCAAATTTCTTCAAAGATATATTTTCAGCAACAGATAATGATCTAAATGAAGTGATTACATTTAATCCTGCGTCAATAGCTTGAACAGCATATTTTAAAGCAGTCCCTTCCGCGCCTATTGGAAGCATGATTACAACAGATTTTGCGTTTTTAGCACATTCAAGACATTCCTCTAAACTGCCTGAAACAACACAGCCGCAAAATTCTTTTCCTTGCTTTTTTACATTATCGTCAATGAAACCTACTGTTTCTACACCTTCAAGATTGGAGAATTTTTCTCCTCCTCCTCCGCAACCTACAACAATGAATGGATTTAAATTTTGAATATCCTTAACTGATTTTACTGAATACAACAACTTCACCCCTATATTTTATAATCATATAACAACACGTAAATTTATTATCCTAATATTTTTTTTATAATCTAAAAAACGTTACTATTAATTTTATATTATACTTTTCCATATTAATAAATGTAAATGTTTTTAAGTGACATTGAAATAAAATGATTTTATTTTTATTTATTAACCGGCCTTGCAGAAATCCTGTTTTTTACAACATTTAAACACATTGAAATAATCGATATCAAATTGCATTACCCGCTTACAAATAATACCCCATTACTGCCATGAGCATTATTCCATTATTAAAAATTATTTTACACCATCACTTCCCTTTAATTAAAAAGGCAATATCCTATTTGCTATATCTGGAGAAAATATGGATGAAACAAATAGTACGGACAGATAAAGTAAATCTGACAGTTTATATTTAATTTACTTTCAGTTATGCTTGTTATAACTTTCATTAATGAAAATCCCATGATATGACAATACCCCGTAAGGTCTAAATCAACAAAAAAACATATTATAACTCCTCACTTCGACAACCATCATTTAAACCACATTATCCGAAACTGCACAAATACATTTCAAACAAATAAAAAAGATTCAAGTACAAATAATTTATTAAAGTTCCCCACATCAGCACGCCCTAACAAATAGCAATATCCCTCCATACTAATAGTATTTATAAAGATTAAATGAAAATTTATTACTGTTAATTAAATATAAAGTTAAAAAATATATTTTATAAATTATACTTTAAAAAATCCACTACAAAATCCGGCACAATCAAAAATAAACTGAAAAATAATAAAATTAATTAGTAAATTAACATAAATAAAAAAGTAACTAAAATAAAATTTTGGAGGATAATTAGCATGAGAAAGCCTTATGTTATACTAATTGGAAGTGCATCCGGAATTGGAAAGTCGACGATTGCTGCTGAACTTGCCAAATCGTTAAACATTAAACATTTAATCGAAAGTGACTTTATAAGAGCGGTTGTTCGCGGAATTATCGGTAAGGAATATGCGCCTGCCCTCCATAGCTCCTCTTATGATGCATATAAACATATCAGAAATAAAAGCAGATATGAAAACTATGAGGAACTTGTATCTGCCGGATTTGATGACCATGCAGCATATGTAATTCCCGCCCTAGAAAAAATTATTCAAAGAGCGATTACTGATTATGACGACATCATTATTGAGGGAGTCCATCTCGTTCCGGGTTTGATAAATATAGAACAATTTAAAGATGACGCAAACATTTATTTTTTCATATTAAGTTCTGATGAAGAGTCCCACAAAGAAAGATTTGTTAAAAGAGCCATCAGAATCCACAGAGGAGGAAAACAACTGGATTTCTTTAAAGAAAATAGAATTATTCACAATCATTTATTAGACCAGGCAAAAAATAATAATGTTACCATCATCAACTCCGAATCTATTGAATCTACCCTGGACAGCATTTTAACAATAATCAATAAATCCTGTACCACAATCAAATTGGTCAATACAATTGAGGAGCTGGAAGATGTTGTTGATATTGTAAGCAATAAAAACAACGGAACCCTTGAAAAAATCATATATAATTTCAAAGGATTTAAAGAACCGTTAATTAGAAATATTAATGTTTATGATACAAAATCCGCCAATAGATTTATAAATACTCTTAATGAAAATAAAGATAAAAAAGAATATTTATCCCAATTATACAGCTTATCCGAGTATAGGGAAACTAGAATCTGTGCTCCAAATAAAGAAAAATTAGATAAAATAATAAAAGAACTAGATGAAAAAGGATATGTTTTAAATGAATGAAAGTGAAATTAATGAAATGGTTATTAAATGTCCTGCTTGCTCTGTTGAAGGTATTGCCAAATCAATAATGAAAGAAATAGAAATACCTCATTTTGGAAAAGTTTTAGAAACAACAATCAAATGTCCTGAATGCGGATTCAAGCACAGCGACATTATAGCTTTAGAGCAAAATGATCCTGCCAAATATGTTATTGGCATTAATAAAAACAACCTATCCGTTAGAGTTGTCAGATCACAGTCATCAACTGTTGTAATTCCGGAGCTTGGTGTTAAAGTGGAACCTGGACCAAAATCTGAAGGATATGTAACAAATGTTGAAGGTGTTCTCACTCGCTTTGAAGATGCTGTAAAAAAAGCTTTGAACTTATTTGACGATTTAGAATCACAAGAAAATGGAAAAAATACTCTAAATAGGATAAGAGAACTTAAAAAAGGAAATGGAACTGCAACATTAATTATGTTAGATCCGTTTGGTCAGAGCAACATTGTAAGTGAAAATGTTGAAATTTCAGAAATTCCCGAAGAGGAATTGCATAATCTAAAAACAGGTTTTAGCCATATTGAAGAATAGTTAAAGAAGAATTATTCTTCTTCAGTTTCTTCACCGTTGCTTGCTGAAAAACTAAAAGTATCTTCTTCAACAACGTCTTTTAATTTTAATGTTTTTTGAACATCCATAGCCAATGCATTACAATCTGCTTTAATAGCTTCTAAATGTAATAAAATTCTTTCTTTTTCTTGATTGATTCTTTCTATATTAGTGTATGGATAAGTGGATTCCTTAAGCATTTCATATTCAATAGTAGTGTATGGATATTCATTTAATTGTTTACATACATTTTTTAAAACTTCGCCTAAGAATTTGTTCATTTCCACTTTTACTCTTTCCCTAATCATTTTGTCATCGTCGAGATTTTCTTTCATTAAACGAACAACTTCTGCTTTAGCGAAAGGCAATTTTTCTTCGTCTTCATCGACGAATTCTTCAGAAGTTTCTTCAATCATTTCTTCTTCAGACATAATTACACCTCATCTGTTTTATTTAAAAATATTGATTCATACCACTATTTTTTAAAAAAAATATAATTTCACCAATATCTAGTTGCATATTTGTCAAAAGTTTTATTTAAATGTTTTGTTTAAATTAAAAAAACGAAGAATTATTGTAGTGTTTATATAATCAACTTATAAAATAATTTATCAAAAAATTAATAATTCGTATACTTCATGAATTTTAAAAAATCGTTTTAAAAAAATAATAATAAGTAGCTTAAAAGCTACTTTAATTTTACCTTTTTCTAAAAATATTGCTACCGCCAAAAATTATGAACCCCAATGCAGAAACAACAAGCAAAGCTATAAGATTGGAAGTAAGATTTCTCTCCAGACTATAAATCGGATATTTAACGTTTCCTGCCTTAACAATGCTATTATCAGTTGAATTTTCTGTAATGTTATTGATGAGATTAATTGAGGAATTATTACTCCAACTAACAACTTTAACCAATGCGGAATCAAAATTATTATCAGAATTATAGTCAAATATATCATTAACAACAGAAACCAGATTTTCAAATATTCCACTCCGAACAGCTTCAAATTTCATATATAACTTTTCTTCTGCTCCTGCGGCAAGTTTATCAATTAACCATTCATTTTTTAAAGTGTCAAATGTACCAGCTGATTTTTTAACTGATTTTAAAACTAATGAATCCGGAAAATTTTCACTGACTTTGACATTTAAAGCATCTCCGGGACCACCATTTCTTATTCCAATTGCATAATCAATAATGTCTCCGACATGATATTCATATTTTGAAACAGTTTTTGTAATTGATAAATCAACTGCCGGCGGGACATGCACAACATATTCATCCTCATCATTAGAAGGATTCAAATCCATTTCATTTCCATATACCATAGCATTATTGGCAATATCACCTGTTTTTATGATTTTTGTAATAATCTCCAATTTTTTAGATTCACCAACATCCAAATCACCAATGCGCCAAATACCTTCCATGTAAATTCCATCACATACCACATCAATGAGCTGTAACGAATCGGGCAAGTGATCATCAACAGTAACTCCTGTTGCATTATTGGGGCCATGATTTGAAACAATTAATGTCCATTTGACCAAATCATTATAATTAGCATTCGAAACATTAGCTGTTTTTTCAATTGAAAGGTCTGAGATTGGAAACGAATCTATCAGCTTCTCAGCATAATTATTAGACATGTCAAGGTCATATTCGTTTGATGTTGCAGATACATTATTTACAATGCTTCCCAATCCATTAACATAGCAACTGATATTTAGATATTCACATTCCCCTACATCCAGATAATCAAGGCTCCAAATGCCGTTTTCATAAATTCCCCTAGTTGAGACATAATCTTTAAAAATTAATTCTCCAGACAGCATATCAAAGACTTCAACATTGGTTGCAGGATTAGGGCCGTTATTTCTAACTTCAATCATCCAAGTTACAATATCTCCAAAAAAGGGATTTTCAATATCTACTTGTTTTAAAACAGCAATATCACAAGCCATTGATACGTCAACAGATTCGTTATCCACATTATTGTCAGGTATCGGGTCACATTCCATTCCAGAAATGCTGGCAATATTTGTAATGCTGCCAGATTTAACCGCCTTACAGATTAGCTCCAAGGTTTGTGTTTCACCATTTTCAAGACAGCATAAAGCCCACATCCCCATATCATAAAATCCTTTACTGGCAGTATAGTTAAGAAGAATTAACCCATCTGGAATCTCATCTTCAACAATAACATCAGTCACTTTATCAGGACCATTATTTGAAGCTGTTAAAGTCCATTTAATAATCCCCCCATAATCAACAGTACTTGTATTAACTGTTTTTACAATAGCCAAATCACCAGATTTATTAACTACAATAATTTCACTGTCATGATTATTAGTTAAATTGATGTCAAATTCGCGGGAGGTGACCGAAACATTATTTGTGATGTTTCCTGTCTGATTAACCTTTGATATAATATTAAGTTCAATAGACTCTCCCTTGCTTAAAGTTCCGATATTCCAGATTCCGGAAGATGGATTATATTTTCCCTGAGAATCATCACCAATCCAAATTAAAGATTCTGAAAATACCTCTCTCAGGATTACTTCATGAGCATCATCCGGACCATAATTAGAAACTATTATATTCCACATGATTAAATCTCCAAAATTAGGATTGGAAACATTGACATTTTTGCTAACCGCCACATCAACGGCCGCTGGAACATTAATCTGTTCTTCATCATAATTATTATCCAGGTCTATATCAAATTCGTTGCCTGTAACATTAGCTTTGTTTACAATATCTCCAGTAGCATTAACTCTGGTTAATATATTTACAATTAAAGTTTCACCAACTTTAAGAGATCCTATTGTTAAAACACCAGTTTTTGGATTATAAGCCCCATTACTGTCATCATTTAACCAAATCAGTCCTTCAGACAACACATCATATACTACAACACCAGTTGCATCATTTGGCCCATTATTAGTAATATTCAGTGTCCAAACAACTGTATCGCCATAATCGATTGAATCCCTATTACTTGTCTTTAGAATCTTATTATCTGTTTTCGGAATTACATTAAACACGGTTGTATTGGTGATTGCTTTGTAGTAATTATCCTCAAGATGCTTAGCCGTTACATAATACTTTCCAGGCTTTAAGTTATCTACATTATCAGCCACCTCTCCCAAATAGCTGGAGTTCAAGGTTTTATTATAAACTACAGTTCCGTCTTCATGCTGAACCATTACCAGTATGTTCACGTTATATTCCCTGTCGTCCTGATACAATTCACCGCTATCGGTAGCTCCCACGATAGGATTTTCACCATCAATTTCGATTCTATCGCCGCCGGCAGCATTATAAATGGCATTTGATACATTCAAGTTATCAAAATTTGCAATATTGTTTCCGCCATATATTACTGATTTGAAGTTTTCCACTTCACCATAGTAAATATCATGAGCGAAAACCGGCAGATGATAAACCCATGCCTGATTTTGGTAAAATGTATTATTCTTTAACTTAAATTCAAGGCCCGATTTATCAAAGTAAATCGCGCTGCCGTTTCTTGCAGTATTGAATTTAAATACATTATTTTGAGCCAATACCTTTGTACTATTTACATAAATGGCTCCGCCCAATCCATCTTTTAATTTATTAACATCAGGTATCGCCTCATTTGATATGAATCCTGAATTCTCAATTACAGTATCCCTTCCTTTGATAAATACCGCTCCCCCATCAATATTTGCAATGTTTCTGTTAAATTCAGAATACATGATTTTAACATTGCTTGCATTAATATTAACGGCGCCGCCATACCATGATGCATAATTATCATCAAAGGTTGAATTTTTTATTGTTATATTAAACCCGTCTAATTTAACAGCACCTCCCAAAGGAGCCTTATTTCCTTTAAAAATACTGTTTGTAATATTTAGATTCATCAAATCCAAATAATCCATCAATATTGATATTCCTCCACCATACTTACCTGCCGTGTTGCCGATTAATGTACAGTTATTTAAATTTCCGGATGCATGATATGTTAAAGCGCCACCATAATCGGCACTGTTGTTAATAAATACACAGTTATAATATGTAGAACCGTTTCTAACACATGCCGCACCTCCATGAGATATGCCATTAGAGGATATGGCCTTATTATTTTTAAATATGCAGTTTTTAACGACACCATAAGATGGCATTATATCCAATCCAACCTGAATTGCTCCGCCATAACTTTCATTTTCAAATTCAACATAATTTGAATCAAAAATGCAGTGATCCACTAAAAACCCGTGGCTATATGCTCCAACAGCACCTGCTGCAATTCCCGCATCATTTCTAGTGAAGTTGCAATTCTTAATTGTTAAACCCTGAGCCGAATCTGCCTTATAGGGCGTATGTATCGCACCTGAAGTTACATCCGCATGATTATTTTCAAACACACAATTGTCAAAGGTAACAGATTTTGCCGCTATGAATGCAGCACCTCCCCTGTCATTTGAATAACCATTAATAAATTTCAAATTAGAAAATTTAGATTGGGCTCCTCCGGAATAAATCTTAAGAATTACAGCCGAACTTTTACCATCCAATGTTGCTTGTGATGATGAAGTAAATGTTAATTTCTTTGATAGAGAAATGGTGTCCCCACCTGTTGAAACAAAATTGCCTTTTAATTTTATTGTATCCCCACTTTTTGCTTTGTTAATTACATCCTGAATATCTTTAAACATACCTCCATTTAATGAATATGAGTTTGCCTGCAATATGTAGTTTTCATGACTGGTCACTTGCATTGCATCATTTTCCTGAGAATTTTCCAGTTTATCTTCAACATCTGTCTTCAATCCCATTTCACCACTTTCATTTAAATTTACAGCATATGCATGATTAGTATCGACTCCAAGAGACATAAACATCATGCAAACAAGGATTAATGAAATAAGAAAAGGTTTGCTAATAATTATCTTTTGAATATTGTTAAACATTGCATAACCTCCATCGAGGACATTATTACCACTATTAATTAACAGAAGTTATCAATCAGCAATTAACTTTTTATTTTAAGCCAGCATTTAAAAAGAACAAATCACAACATCAATTTTAAAAAAATAACCTTAACTAAAAGGCAAACTAGAAATTAGGTTGCCCTGCACAATATATTTTTGATTAAATTTATTGCCATAACCAAGAATTATTTTCCAATTTAATGCAAAGAAATATACTTTTTCAAATCAGTGCAAAATTTACTGAAAATAAAAGATAATCTCTTTAAATCCTCAAAAAATCTATTAATTAATAATTTATTTAAATTTTTTCTTATAAATGATTTAAATTTCTTTAAATTAAAAAATAATTGATTTAAAAAGAAATATTATAAACTTATCTTAAAAAAATATTTTATGGATAAAGTTGATAAATATATAATTAATTAACATCAAGGACAAAAAGTATGAAAAAGCAAATTGCAATATTATTAATGATTCTATTAATAGCCGCACCGATTGTGCAGGGAGTAAGTGCGTCAAAAACAGCATTTATAACCTCCGACAACATAATAGATCAGGAAAATGACATAAAAATGTTAAATTCGATTAAAAAATACATCGAAGAAATAAGTAATGGTGAAATTCAAGTAATAGTTGATAACCAGTCCCCATCTCCCGGAGAAGGATGGAGATCAATAAACGTGACAAGTGACATAAGCATAGACATTGCAGC
Source organism: Methanobrevibacter sp. (assembly GCF_030539875.1). Classification (NCBI taxonomy): domain Archaea; kingdom Methanobacteriati; phylum Methanobacteriota; class Methanobacteria; order Methanobacteriales; family Methanobacteriaceae; genus Methanobrevibacter; species Methanobrevibacter sp. The sequence goes on along the minus strand of NZ_JAUNXI010000001.1, from coordinate 93,375 downwards.
ATCAGATGCAGGCAATTTCCTGCAGCTTGGAAAAGCCACCGTTAACAGCGATAAACAAATAATCTTCATTAATACCGGCAGTTATGATTTAGATAACCAGTCCAGTTTTTTAAGAAGAGCATGGGACGACAATTATTCAAATGAATCCCTAGCAGGAATGCGCAATCCCGGAACATTCCTTAAAAACGCAGGAATACAATATATTCAAGTTGCAAAAGACTATCCCGACAATACCGATGACGGTTATTTATCAAAATATGATGAGGATATGAATCGTGAAATTGCACAGAAAATTGTTGATATAGTCAATAATCCCGGAAACGAAAGTAAAGTTTTAAGTGACAATTTAATTACAACAAACAAGCTATCCCCTAAAGGAATGGCCGATGCAAGCAAACTGCTTGTAAATAGTGGAGACAGTGAATTGAAAGGCCCATATGGATCATATACAACTCCCCAATTGCTTTATCAAACCAGTGCTTATTTAAATGGTGATGGAATCGATATTCCGAAAACCTATGACGGACCGGAAAATCCGTTAGGAATTTCATTTTTAACAAAAGACAAATATTCAGTTTATGATTATTTCAAGATGGCCGGAACTGTTAAAAATTACATGGATGAAAATGGAAGAGCCCCTGATTCAATTGAATATGAAGGAGCACATATCAGCTATTATGATTTAACATATAATTTTGCTAAAATCGTTCAAAATCATACTGACGCACAACATATGGGCTTTGAAAGCGAATATGAATTCGATAAAGTTAATGATTCAATATTACTGCACATATTTCCATTTATTTTAATATTAATCGTATTAATCCTTGCATATTCATTTATGAAAAGGATAGGTAGATTTTAAAAATTAATGGAGGAAAAATTTATGAAAAGATATATATCCGAATTAATAGGAACAATGGTGCTTGTCCTATTTGGTTGTGGAAGTGCGGCAATAGCCGGTTCCATGTTGGGCACACTTGGAATTGCATTGGCATTTGGTTTATCCATTGTTGCCATGGCTTATGTAATAGGAGACATCTCCGGATGCCATATAAACCCTGCTGTTTCAATTGGTATGTGGGTTGATGGAAGATTAGAATCCAAAGATTTAATTATCTACATCATATTCCAATGTATCGGAGCAGTTATTGGTATAGCTCTTTTAGCAGCTATTATAAACTCTGCACCAAGTCTTGGAGGATATACTGCTACAGGACTAGGTCAAAACGGATTTGGATCAGCATCTGCCGTAGGTTTAGATGTGATTGGAGCAATAATTGTTGAAATTATTTTAACCTTTGTATTTGTATTTACTGTTCTTGGCGTTACAAAAAAAGTGGAAAACGGAGCTGTTGCAGGTATTGTAATCGGTTTGACACTTACATTCGTACACATTATGGGAATTCCATTAACCGGAACTTCCGTTAACCCTGCACGTAGTCTAGCACCTGCATTATTCCTAGGCGGTCAGGCTTTACAACAGGTTTGGGTATTTATTTTAGCACCTATTGTCGGTGCGGTCATTGCAGGTTTAATATACAAAGGATTAAACACAGAGGATGATTAAATCCTCTACCTTTTCTTTTTTTAAATTTTAATACTTCCGATGTATGAATAACCTTTGATGTTTTCATTATCTTTAATCTCAAATTCAAAGGAATGTTTATTGGCCACATACATATGAGCCAAAGCTATCCCCACATCAATGGGATTCCATCTTTTAAGGATTTGACGTTTTAAAATATTATGTTTTATTTGATAAACATCAAAACCAACATTGGAATGTTTAAAATACCATGGCTGTGAATTGATGGCTGATGGAGCAAGCTGTGCCGGAATTAACTTTTCATCTTCAAAATCTGAAATTTCAGACAATTCTTTTCTTTTAAATTCAGACAGGTCTCTTGAAATGTCCCTGGACATTCCAAAAGCTATTGCAATTACAAATTCGGAATTTTTTCTCTTAGGAACATCAAGTCCTACCCAACAGCTGCCGATGCCCATACTTTGAAGACAAAGGCAAAGCTGCTGAAAAATAAAACCGATATTTGTTAAGTAATTATCCTTCTTCTCGGAATATATCGCCAAATAATAGGGAGCTGACCATGAATTTCGAACAGCAACCTTATCTCTTGTTAAAATTTCCCAATAGCAGTTGATTTCATTATTCAGGGACTTTGCAGATTCCATAAACTTATGAATCAAATCCATGTCAACAGCCCCATCAGAATAATTTCTACAGGATTTTCTGATGTAGATTTGTTCTTCTAAATTCATTAACAGTACTTATTAAGTTAATCCTTATTAAAATTTAAATAATATCTAAAAGATATATTCCATATAAGGTGAATATATGAAAATTGTTATTGCAATTGGAGGATCAATTTTACTTAAAGAATATGATTGTAAAAAATTCCAGGAATACAGTACTATTTTAAAAGAATTGGCTAATGACCACGAATTATTTGTTGTTGTAGGTGGCGGAAGACCTGCAAGAGACTATATTGGAGTGGTGCGTGATTTAGGTGCTGGTGAAGCACAATGTGACGATATCGGAATTGAAGTTACAAGAATTAATGCAAAACTGATGTTGTCTGCACTTGGCGACGTTGCCTATCAAAGAGTGCCCCACAATTTCCAGGAAGCTTTGGAATTCTCAGCTGCCGGAAAAATAATTGTGATGGGTGGAACTGAACCTGCACACAGTACTGATGCAGTATCTGCAATCCTGGCAGAATACATTCAAGCAGATAAACTCATCAACCTAACTTCTGTTGATGGAATGTATACAAAAGATCCGAATAAATTCGATGATGCCGAACTTGTTCCTGAAATTACAGCAACAGATTTACTTGACTTTTTAAGCGGCAAAGACGTTAAAGCCGGAACTTACGAGTTCTTTGACACAACTGCTGTTCAGATGATTAAAAGGTCTGATCTGGAAACTGTTATCACAAATGGTTTTGAGCCGGAAAACTTAATTAAAGCAGTTAACGGAGAAAAAATAGGAACTAAAATTATTAACGAATAGGTGATTTAGTGGATAATCTTGTTGATATTGGCCTGAACCTAATGCATTCTTCATTTAGAAAAGACAGGGCCGAAATCATTGAAGAAGCAAAAAAAGCCGGTGTTAAACAATTCATTATCACCGGAACCAACGTGCATTCAAGCCATATTGCAGCTGAATACGCTTCAAAATATCCTGGAACATTATTTTCAACTTCAGGTGTTCATCCCCATGATGCCAAAACATGTAATGGGCACACAATGTTTGAACTTGAAAAAATAGCTAAAAGCGATTGTGTTGTTGCCATTGGAGAGTGCGGATTAGATTACAACAGAAACTATTCTCCGCAAGATATTCAGAGAAAATGGTTTGAAGCCCAGGTGGAAGTGGCCGAGAGAACCGGCATGCCATTATTTTTACATGAGCGGGAAGCCCATGAAGATTTGTACAATATCTTAAAAAGGCATGACAGTGTTATTGAAAAATCAGTAGTTCACTGTTTTACCGGAACAAAACAGGAAGCACAAAATTATATTGATTTAGGTTGCTATATTGGAATTACAGGATGGATCTGCGATATGAAAAGAGGAAGATACCTGCAAGATGCTGTAAGCGTGATTCCTCCCGAAAGATTAATGATCGAAACAGACGCTCCATTTTTAATACCTAAGAATTTTGATTTTAAACCTAAAAAGAATAGAAATGAACCAAAATATTTACCTCATATCCTCAAAACAGTTGCACTTTGCATGGGTCTTGATGTAGAAGAACTTGCAACACAGATTAATAAAAATACAAAAGAATTTTTCAAAATATAAAGGAAGTGATTAAAAATGTCAATAGAACCTCATAAACATTGTCCGATTTGTGGAACCCCAATCCCGTTAAATGAACTTGTATGCTCACCGGATTGTCAGACTGTCTGGGATGCAAGATTGGCGCAAACCAGAAGAACCAGAATAGTTCTATACGTGATTATTGCAATCTTTTTAATTGTTTGGGCAATAATGACATTTGTAAAATAGGGATAATAATGATTTTATCGTCTTCAAACACTCTGGTTACAAAAAAGATAATCGAATATAAAGGATTGGTAACTGGAGAATCCTTAATCGGCGCAAATATTTATAAAGATTTGTTTTCCGGCGTGCGTGACGTTGTAGGTGGAAGAACCTCAAAATACGAAGAAGAACTGCAGAAAGCACGTGATATTGCTTTGAAAAGTATGGAAGAAAAAGCTGAAAGTTTAGGTGCAAATGCAATAATAGGGCTTAAAATCTCTTATGACAATCTTGGCGGCACCATGGGAAATACAATTCTTGTAACTGCCTATGGTACTGCTGTAAAATGTGAATAGCATGAAAATTAAAATGCCTGATTGGCCTGAAAATATGGAAGAAAAAGTTTTTTGCATTGTTTTTGGTACCATAATTGGTATCGGAATTTATGCAATATTCCTTTATTTCAAAATAGCCATATTTGGCTGGAATTTAGGATTGATTTTCGCACCGCTCCTTGCAGGATACTGTGAAACATTGCTTGCAGACAAGCTGATGGATGAGGCAACAGGTGCAATAAGCGCATTTATCCTGTTTATAGGTACAACATATTACAGCTTTATAGTGGCAAATCCCCTGCTGGGCGTGAATTTTATAACAGTCGGATCAGTTGCAGTAATATTGCAGGCCGCTTTTCCGACATTAATCAATTATGTGCTGATTGTTGTGGGAATTGGAGCTGTTGTCTATATTATAAGCGTCTTTAAGAAGATCATCTACAAATTTTATTATAAAATAAAATACATCATATATAAATACATTCTCAAAAAACCATTTGAAATTAAAACTAAAGTTGTTGAAGATTTTGATGAAATGGGAAGCAATCAAAAGCTGAATAGCCTTGATTTTATCTTTATAACAAGCACCGATGTTTTAGACAAAAATGTTATCAATTTAGGCCAATTTCAATCAACCGTGATTTTAGAAAAGGATAAAAATTTAATTAATTTAAATCCTAAACAGAATGAAAAAGAAACATTAAAAAGACTTAAATCCGGAAAGGATGAATGTTTAATCAATTTAACTAAAAAAATAAAAGCATCCGGCGGAAACGGCGTGATTGACTTAGACATCCAATATTGTTTAATCGGACTTGGCGGTGACAATTACCAGATAAGTTCCATGGGAACTGGAGTGTATATAAAATAAGCAGGTGGAAAAATGGGAAATGAAGGAAGCAAAATCATACCTATTATCGGATATGTCCTTACATTAATAATTCCGATTGCTGGATTGGTATACGGTGCGCTATTATTTTTCTTTAAAGAAGATGTGGAGTTATATCGCAAACACGGCAGATTAATAATTTATTTTTCAATTATAATATTTGTTGTCACTACATTAATAAAAATAATTATTATATGATCATTATAAGCAGGATTAAATGTTTGATGAGAATATCTTCATTAAACATTAGCTTATTTCTTTTAATCTCTTTTTAAAATCCTCATTTTTCTTACAGTTACTAATGGCTTTCTTCAGTATGTCTTTTTCACTGTCCAAGTCTTCTTGTTTTTGATAAATCTTTATTAAATTCTCATATGCCTTACTTGAATCCGGCAAAACAAATATAACCTGTTTATATAATTCGATTGCCCGGCCTAATTTACCCAAATCAAATAGATATTGGGCTTCATTCATCATGTTTTTAATATTATCGAATTCGCCCTGCCTTTTAGGTTTAATTTTTCCTTCAACATTTTTTAACTTATCAAAAATATCTTCTGCCTTTTTAGCATCAAAATTTTCGCCGACTTTTCTCTCACCCACATTATCACCTCATGGTACAATTCCTAACATATTTAATGCAATATAGAAAATCAATACTGAAAAGATTATTTTTAACTTTTTTTGAGGGACTTTATGTGCCATTTTTGCACCGAGTGAAGCCATCGGCACTGAAAAACATGAAATTAAGATTAAGTTAACAATACTTACATAACCTATTGAATATGGAAATGTGCTGACCCCCCAACCGGTAATCATGTAGGATAAAAATCCTCCAACAGCCGTTAGGCTGATGAATATTGAAGAAGTTCCAATTGCCTCTATTATTGAAAATCCTAAAAGTGCAGTTAAGATAGCTATTAAAAATACTCCCCCACCAACGCCTAAAAGCCCTGATGAAAATCCAACAGTCAATCCAATAATTCCGATAGTAAACCAATTAAATGGAATTTTGGCTTCATCCCTCTCCTTATTAATATTGAAAACATTATTAACAGTTATGAATAACAATAAAAGACCAAATATTATTTCTAATGTTCTTGAAGGAAGTGCTGATGCAACAAAACCGCCAATAGCCCCTCCGACTATTCCAAAAATACCCAATCGGATTCCCGGCTGCAATATATTGTCCATTGTTTTAGTGTGCCTGTAAGCACCACTAATGGATGTTGGAATAATAATGGCCAAACTTGTTCCGAAAGAAATCAGGATAGCAAGATCCGGCGCGACTCCAATATATTTTAATAGGAAAAACTGAAGTGGAGTGATTAAGAAACCTCCACCAACTCCCAGAAGTCCTGATGCAAAACCTGCAAGTGTACCAATTAGAATTAGTCCTATGAAATATTCAATTGTAAACATAACATCACTTATTTAAAGTATTAATATTAAATTATTGTTAATGAAACTTAATAAAACTATCATAGCCGGATTTTTATTCATGCTGCTTGCAGGAGTACTTTTTATAAGTGACATTCTAAATCCGGTCATAAGACCAGTAACCCACTTATTTTTAATGGGATCATCTAAAGGAAAGGACATTTTGTTTTTTGGTCTTTTAGGATTATTTTTAATTTTATCCCAGCTGACAGATAAGGAAATTGATAATGTAAAGTATCTAAAGATTTCAATCGTTATCGGATTTGCCTTACTGGTTTTAGGTATTTTTTTAGAAGTTTTATTTAGGATGCAAATGGGCATCGAACTTAACACCATATTCTGTTCTGTAACCAGCACAATGAGTTCCACAAGCATATTGCATACCCACATGCTAAAATCAATTTTAGGAGCGGCTTTAACTCAAATAATCGGACCTTTTATCCAGCAGGACATAAATACCGGCATCGGCCTATATCCATATGTTCCGAGTGCAGGATTTTTGATAATTCTAATAATCCCCATACTATTTACAACATTGGTTATGGCTTCTCAAAAAAGAGCATGGTTTACAAACTTTTTAATTGCTTTATTTTCAAGTTGCCTGATTATTGGTGCGATAGACGGAGGAATGTGGGCAACCCCATCTCTTGTTGGACTATTGGGATTATGGTTAGTTTATAGAAACGGATATTACTTAAATTTAATTGCAGGCACCATATTAAAAGATAAAAAATTACTAGAAGACAATGAATCAAAACAGCCACCATATAAAAGGACCGGTCTGAGCAAAAAAAGATATCTCCTCAAACGTTTCTTACCATACATAATAGTCATTGTAGTAATAGCTCTGAGATTTACAATAGCCCTTGCAGGTGCTGAAACAGACCATTATACTGTAAATATTGCAAATATTTCAGACGATGTTGACTTTGGAGACATTCCAATTGAGAAAATAAACAATGAAACCTACATCGTGGATTCAGATTATAATGAAATGGAATTAGTTAATGATTTAAAAGTGCCATTGAATAATTCCTGCGAGTATTACACGGTTTCATGGAACGTATATTCCTATTTAAATTCCTAAACGGAATGAAATTATTTTTCATTAACAGCAAAACAATATGCAATTACTTTTAATGATAGATACATTAACATCACATAAATCAGATAAAAATTTATAGTAATAAATTAAAAAGATAATTTCTATGAAAAAAATCTATTTGATATTGCCAATTCTTGCAGGTATGATGTTCGGATCAGGCGGAGTATTCATCAGAACACTAATGCATAATGGAATTGATTCAATTACAATTCTTTTTTTAAGGTTTTCAATAGCTATTGTCCCCATATTAATAGCAATAATAGCTACTGAGAAGGAATTGCTTAAAATAGATTTAAAAGACATACCTTTAATTTTGGTTTGTGCAATGTCCATCGTAGGACTTAATTTATGCTATAATGAATCAATGAATACCATACCATTATCCTTGGCGGCCGTTTTATTATCACTGGCTCCAGTTTATGTGTTAATAATTGCATATTTCCTGTTTGGAGAAAAGATTACAAAAAACAAGTTAGTTTGCATGTCCTTAGCTATTTTCGGATGCGTATTGATGACCGGAATTTTAGAAACAGCTTTAGAAAACATTCCCATGCACGGAATTGTTTTTGGTGCAGGGGCAGGACTGTTTTGGGCGGTTTATCTAATGGCTTCTAAAAAACTAATCGAAAATGAAAAACATACATTTACCATCCTTATTTATTCAATCGTGTTTATTTCACTGGTTTTGGCCCCATTAACTGATTTTAACCAGATTGAGAATTTCATTTCAGTTAATCCTCTTTTAATCGTTGCTTTTTTAATCATTCATTCGACAATTTCATTTGCACTACCTTATATCTTCTCCACTGTGAGTTTAAACTATATTGATTCCGGAATATCTTCAATATTCCTATCCGGAGCCGAACCATTTGCCGCATTGATTTTCGGATTTATATTTTACTCAGAAATTCCGACATTACTGATGTTTTGCGGATTTATTTTAACAATAATCGCTATGATGATGTTGAGTAGAGCAGAAAATGAAAAATCCCATTACAAAAACTTATAAATTTTAAAAATAAATCTTAACATATGATTTTAAGCATTATCATACCTACCTATAATGAAGAAGAATACCTTCCGGTTCTTTTAGAGAGTATTGAAAAACAAAATTTTCATGATTACGAAATTATTGTAGCCGATGCCAACTCCACAGATAAAACACGGGAAATTGCAGAGGAATTCGGTTGTATTGTAGTTGACGGAGGTCTTCCGGCCGTAGGTAGGAATAATGGTGCCAATGTTGCAAAAGGAGAATATCTGCTATTTCTGGATTCTGATTTAAAGCTTACAGAAGACTACCTGAGAGATGTCCTGTATGAATTTAGAATGGAGAGGGTTGGAATCGCAATTACCCAGATGAAACCATTATCAAATAAGATGCAGGACAAAATATTCCATGATTTTGCGAATTACTTTATGATTAGTGTTGAAAACATCAAGCCCCACGGTGCGGGGTGTTACGGAATTATTGCAAAAAAAGAATTGCATGACAAGTGCGGCGGATTTGACGAGTCACTGACATTCGGTGAAGATACCGACTACATTGAAAGGTTGGCAAAGGAAGAACCTTTTAAAGTACTTAGAAATGCCAAAATTGGTGTTTCAACAAGAAGACTGGAAGAAGAAGGAATTACCACATTAATTAGGCAATACGGCAAAAGTACTGTCAACGATTTTTTAGGAAAAAGAACTGATGCAAGTGAGTTAAACTACAACTTCGGCCACGGCCATGAAAAACTTACCACCACCAAATTATCAAAGCTTGAAAAAAGTGCCGAGAAACTGAATACGATTAAGGAAACCTATGACGAATCAAAAGAAAAGATCAGTTCAGTGAGGTCTAAAATCAATTCCAAAATCGAAAGAGATAAAAAAGTGGTTTTTTACTGTGTTTGTGGTGAAGGAATGGGCCATGCAATAAGAACAGGAGTAATTGTTGATAAAATTAAAGAGGACTACGATGTTTATCTCTTCTCAAGCGACAGGGCATATGAATACTTAAATTCCAAATTCGACAACGTTTATAAAATCGGAGGATTCAATACAGTCTACATCAACAATAAGGTAAATAATATAAAAACACTTGCAAATGCCATAAAAAGAAATCCGAGCAACATGAAAGTTGGATATGAAACCTTATACAAAAAAGCAAGAAAGCTTAAACCCGACGTGATAGTAACCGATTTCGAAATATTTGCAACGGTCGTTTCAAAGCTTTTAAACATCCCCCTGATAAGTTTAGACAACATCCATATGATTACGCAAACCCAGATAGATTATCCTAAAAATCATTATGCAGACATGATTAAAGCAAAAGGAGTAATCAAAACATATGTTGTCAAGCCGAAGGTGCATATTCTAACCAGCTTCTTTTATCCAAAAATAAGGCCAAAAAAGAATGCGGTGATTTATCCTCCAATCATACGCGAAGATATTTTGAAGTTAGAACCTGAAAACGGAGATTGCGTAATTGTTTATCAGACAAGTAAGGAAAGTGGAAAACTTGTTCGTAAATTAAAATCCCTTAAAGATGAAAAATTCATCGTTTATGGATTTAATAAAAATGAAGTGGATGAAAATTTAACCTATAAAGAGTTTAACGAAGACGAATTTTATGATGATCTGGCTTCATCAAAAGCAGTAATCTGCAACGGCGGATTTACCTTTATTTCAGAAGCAATATACCTTAAAAAACCAATTTATTCTGTTCCGGCTATCGGAAATTTTGAACAGACATTAAACGGATTTTATGTTCAGAAGTTAGGTTATGGAGAATATCATGAAAGCATGAATGCTCCAAATGTTAAAAAATTCCTTAAAAGACTTCCAAAATATCAAAAAAAGCTTGAAAAAGTTAAAAAAACAGGAAACGATGGAATTGTTCACGAATTAAAATATAGAATCGACAAATATTCAAAATATAAAAACGACACATCCTAGTGTCAGTGAACTTTATGCTTAAATTTCTAATCTGATTTATCATCTCAAATAGCGGATGGTTCTATGATTATTGGGATTAATTCAAAAAAAAGAAATAATTGAGTGTTTATAAAGTAACACCCATATCTAACTGTTCAGTTAATTCTTTGTACCTGTTTCTGATTGTCACTTCAGTAACACCAGCAATTTCAGCCACATCCCTTTGGGTTTTTCTATCACCAAGTAAAACTGACGCAATATATAATGCAGCTGCTGCAACACCTGTAGGTCCTCTTCCGGAAGTTAATCCTTTTTCCATTGCCTTTTCAATGATTTCAATTGCTTTGGATTGTGCTTCACCAGAAAGTCCAAGTTCAGATGCGAATCTAGGAACATAATCTACAGGAGAAGTCGGAGGCAATTTAATGTTTAATTCACGTGTTAAAAACCTGTATGTACGACCCACTTCTTTTTTAGTAACTCTGGACACTTCTGCAATTTCATCTAAAGTACGGGGAACATTACAACGTCTGCAAGCAGCATATAATGACGCGGCCACTACTCCCTCAATACTTCTTCCCCTAATCAGTTTATTGTCAACTGCACTTCTGTATACAACACTTGCAGCTTCCCTAACGCTTCTTGGAAGGCCTAATCTTGAGGAATCACGGTCAAGTTCACTTAACGCAAATGCCAAATTTCTCTCAGTAGCACCTGAAATTCTGATTTTTCTTTGCCATTTTCTTAATCTGTACCATTGAGCCCTGTTTCTTGCAGGAATGTCACGACCATAGATATCCTTGTTTCTCCAGTCAATCATGGTACTTAAACCTTTATCGTGAATTGTGTATGTAATCGGAGCACCCACTCTTGTACGTTTGTCTCTTTGTTCGTGGTCAAATGCTCTCCATTCAGGACCCATATCCACAAGATTTTCATCAATGACCAATCCGCAACGAGCACATACGACTTCTGCTCTTTCATAGTCACCTATCAATTCAGTAGAACCACAATCAGGACATACAGTTTGTTCGTTTTTATTGCTTGCATCATTTTGTGTTTTGGTTCTTTGAGTTCTTTTACGTCCCCTTTTAGGAATCTCTTCTACTTTTTGTGTCGTGGTCTCATCCTCCTTTTTCTAGACTTTTTGGATTTCGGTTTTGATACAAATAGTTTTTCACCACAGTTCTTCTCAATTTGATCCTTATTAGCAGACCCGAATAATCTAATAGACACATAAGGCATACTAGTAGGTCCGAATATATAATTTACCTTACCTATTTTCTTTTTATTACTATCAAATACTACAGCTCCCGGTGAAGGTGTTTTAGTAGTTCGAGCTATTAATTTTCCAGAGCTTGCAATGTGCAAACTTTTACCTAATAATTTCATAAAATCAAATCTGTATCATTTATATTATAATAAAAAACTAATATATAAATCTATCGATATATTTATATATAAATATAAATTCTATTTAAATGTTTTTCTATTTGTTTCTAAGACCAACTATTTGTGACAAAGTTGTGCCTGAACCAATGTCTTTTATGATTTTAGATTCTTTGACCTTAACTGCAAGTGTCGCAGCCATTGTTTTTGCGAATAATTTTTTTGGAATTACGACAATTCCGTTCTCATCACCAATGAAAAAGTCGCCAGGATTTATTTCAACACCTTCAATTTCGATTGGTTCATTTAAACTGCCCAAACCCAAAGCAGAACCTGCATTAGGACAGTGATTAGAAGCAAAAACAGGGAAATCCATATAGAGCAGCGCATCCAAGTCACGGGCTGATCCATAAATTACAGTGGCTTTAATTCCATTATTTTTTGCACAGGTAGAAGCCAATTCTCCCCAAATGGCCTTATCTTCACTATCAACTTTAAAAAATAAAATATCCCCCTCGTCAGCATCATCGATAGCCAAAGCAGAAGTTCCCCAGTCATCGCTTGTTGTTTGTGCAGTGAAAATTTTTCCGAAAACCCTGTTGTTGTTAACGGACTTTATTTTTTGAACTGTTCCTGACCTGTGAGATATTCCGTTATATGCATCAGAGACCTGGCAGGCTGAAACGTTCTCCAATAGGGAATATAAATTAATATATTTATCATAATTTTTACCATTGAATTTTAAATCATCGATTGTAACATCATCTAAATTAATTTCTTCAATACTTACACGCTTATTTAGATTTTTATTTTTATTTAAAACATCTTTTGGACTTATTGACATGACTTCACCATAAATTTCATCACTGTTTATGCAATTTAGATTAATCAAATTACACATGACACAGTTTATATATTAGTTTTACCAATAAATAATAATTATAGTATTTATAAATACTTAATATTTATTACATACACATTTGAGTTAATTTACATTTATCATTATTAATTTATCATTATATTATCTAAGAGGAGTGAAAACAATTATTAAGGAATATAACCGTATATGAACAATCAATACAAAGTATTAATAGTAGAACCTTAATAGCAATCCTCTATGAATGTAGAAGCTCTTTTTAATGTATGTTAGGTCTTTAAGACAAGAACATGTTTATCGTGTAATTTATGCAAATTCACCTATTAAAAATCATTTTAATTTTTAGAATTACATAAATTATCCCGATTAATAAGCTTAGGAGGCTTAAAAATGGGAAAAGGTGAAGAATTAACTACAACAAAATATTTAATTCACGCTCAAATTGACGCTAACGGAATTGTAGAAAAACCTGATGTTGTTGGTGCAGTATTTGGGCAAACTGAAGGTTTACTTAGTAATGATTTAGATTTAAGAGAACTTCAAAGAACCGGAAGGATTGGAAGGATTCAAGTCAACATCCAATCCAATGGTGGAAGAGCAAAAGGAGAAATTGTAATTCCTTCCAGTTTGGATAGAGTTGAAACCGCCATTCTTGCAGCATCTCTTGAAACAATAAATCGAGTAGGTCCTTGTGAAGCGGAAATTCAAACTACTAAAGTTGAAGATGTAAGAGCCGTCAAAAGAGAACAAGTTGTTAACCGTGCTAAAGAAATTTATAAAAACATGGTTGAAAGCATTGGCCCTACCAGTATGAAAATGATTGAGGAAGTCAGAGAAGCCATGAGAGTTCATGAAATCTCTGAATATGGTGAAGACCGCCTTCCTGCCGGCCCTAGCATCCACACATCCGACGCAATTATTGTAGTTGAAGGTCGCAGCGATGTTTTAAACTTACTCAAATACGGCATTAAAAATACCGTAGCTGTCGAAGGGGTGAATGTACCTCATTCAATCGGCGAATTAAGTAAAAAAAGAACAACAACCGCATTTGTTGATGGTGACAGAGGCGGAGAACTCATATTAAAAGAACTATTGCAAATTGGAAGCGTCGACTTTATTACCCGTGCTCCAAAAGGAAAAGAAGTCGAAGATCTGGAAAAAGACGAAGTTTTAATTGCACTTAGGGATAAGGTCCCAACTGCACAATTCTTAGCTACCAGCAACATTCTCAATGACAGCAATCATAAAAAAGAACACAGAAAAAATGGCAGACACAATAAAAAACAAAGATACAACAACAATAACCATGAAGCTGTTCAAGAACCGGTCATTGAAGATGATGAAGTAAGCTTAATGAAAGATATGCTTAAAGAATTTGAAGGCACAGGTGTTGGAGCAATCTTAGACGAAGCATTAAATATGACTAAAGAAGTTGAAGTGGAAAACATCTATGAAGAAATCAAAGGCATAGAAGGCACTGCCAATGCAGTAATATTCGACGGAGTTATTAGTCAAAGATTAGTGGATGTGGCATCCGAGAAAGGAATTAAAAAATTGGTCGCATTCAAATCCGTCAACATAGTTAAAAAACCGCACAATGTCAAAATCATAACTATTGATTGAAATATGAGAATTTAAATTCTCATTTTATTTAAAAACTTGGAAATTGGAGGAAACAACAATGAATATTAATATGGATAATTTTTATAGTACTAGAAAAAATGTTTTTGAAAGAATTCAGGACGCTAGTACCGCAACTAAGTTGCTCATGTCATTAATGATGGCTTGTTTAACTGGTATAATGGCGCAAATCATTATTCCACTACCATGGACTCCCGTTCCTATAACTGCACAAACATTTGCAGTATTATGTTCTGGTTTATTTTTAGGTAAAAGATATGGATGTTTAAGTCAAGTTTTATATGTTGTCTTAGGTGTTGCATTTATTCCTTGGTTTGGAGGAATGACCGGAGGACTTGAAGCATTATTAGGTTCAACCGGAGGATACTTCATAGGATTTATCATTACCGCATACTTTATTGGATTGATAACTGAAAAATATGCTGAATCACGTAGTTTTAGAAAAATGGCAGTTGTTATTGGAATTGCAAATTTTGCTTTAATCTACATCCCAGGACTTGCAGGTCTCGCATTATGGTTTAATTTAACCCAAGGTACAGCAATTGGTATTGTTGATCTTTTAATGATGGGTCTTGTACCGTTTATTGTAGGAGACATTGTGAAAATATTAGGAGCGGCATCTGTTTCCAAAGTATTTTTACCAAAAGACTAAAAGGTTTTTTAACCTTCTTTTTTTATTTTATTTATTTTTTTGAGAAATATGAAACTTATTTTAAGAGGACATCACCTATTATGCCTTAAAGGTTTTCAGGGATACGGCTACGATGAAAACTTTGCTTTAAACATGGCTGATGTTAACTCCAAAAGAAAACTTAAAAAAACAACCGTCTTATTAACCAACACTCCAGATGATATTTGCAGGAAGTGTCCGAACCTTAAAGACGGATTATGCCAGAACAGCAAAACAAATGAGATAATTACCAATATGGATAATGAAGTGTTAAAAAAATTAGATTCCTCAAAAGAGTTTAATTCTGTAGAATTATTTGAAAAAGTCGATGGAATTTTTAATACTGAAGAAAGCGTATCTGAAATTTGTTGTAATTGTATTTGGCATGACAAATGCTTATTTTATCAAAATTTATCAGATAACCGATAAATTTAAATACTACATGATAAAAATATATTAAATGTTGTACAATACAATATAGTCCCGTAGGGTAGTGGTAATCCTTCTAGGCTTTGGACCCGGAGACGGCGGTTCGACTCCGCTCGGGACTATTATAAAAACTTTTTTTGGATATTTTATGGAAAAACTATTGCTTATTGGAATTAACACAAGAAGTATGGTTAATAGTGCCTTAAAATTAAATTATGATATTTATTCTGCAAGCTATTTTTCAACATCAGACTCACCCTCTATAAAAAACCAAAAAATTGTCCTAAAAGAGCAATGCGATGAAAGCTGTGGTGTTTTTGATAGTCAATTCAATAGTCAAACCCTTTTGGAAATATCAAATGACTACCTAGATGAAGTTGACAATATAATTCCCATATCCGGCGTTTCGCCAAGTGATTTTTCAAAAAAACATCAAAAGAAAATTTTAGGAAATAAGGATGTTGGAAATGTCGAAGACAAATTCAGATTTTACAGGAATATAAAAGATGAATTTTCAACACCGGTTACTTTTAGGTTAAGTGATATAGGTGAAGCACGGGAAATAAATAATAATTACCCTGACACTCAATTTATCTTAAAACCCCTTCAAGGAAGTGGAGGGTATGATGTAAATCTATTAAATAATAATGCAGATTTACAATTTAATGAGGGAGAATTTATTTTACAGGAATGCATTAATGGAATCAGTTTAAGTTCATCAGTGCTTTCAACCGAAAGTGATGCAAAGACAATAACCAGTTCAAGATTATTAACAATAAATGATTTTGAAAAAAACAGCTCTTTTAAATATGTTGGAAACATACTGCCTTTAACAAATAAATCAATAATGGCAGGCATAAAATATACCGATGAAATAACAAAGCAGCTGGAAACAACTTCACAGAAACTCATACAAAAATTCAAATTAATCGGTTCAAATGGAGTTGACTATATTCTTAATGAAAAAGGACTGTATGTAATCGAGATCAATCCAAGAATACAGGGAACATTTGAATGTGTTGAAAAATCATTCGGAATAAACATGCTTGAAGCACATATCAATGCATGTAAAGGCAAAATTATTGAAATCCCCTATCCTGAATATTATTCCTATAAAAAAATCATTTATTCACCGACAAGAATGAAATATCAAAAAATAGATTTGGACAATATCTATGACCTACCCCACATTGGATCAATTACTGAAAAATCAGAGCCTCTGCTTACAGTAATCGATAAGGACAGATATTTTAAAAATTTATTTGAAAAAGTTGAATTGTCAAGTGAAACAGTAAAAGAAGAAGCTATAAAACACCAACTAAAAATAATATGAATAATATTATCCCAAGTGTTATCATAAAAGTAGTAATCACCATAAGACGAGTAATCCAAATAAATACGTTAGCCTTATTATCAGGGTCTTTCAAATATTGGTCAATTGGATTTCTTTTCATTTTAACACCATTTTCTAGAATTTCGAGTAAAAGAAATATATTACAATAACTAAATAATAATAACTGTTTTTTGAAATTAATAAAAATTTAAGCTTTAATTAAAAAAATAAATAAAATTAAAAGAAAATGAAAAGTTATGAGAAAAAGTTAAGCGTCTGCATTTTTTAAAGCAGCAGCTTCTTTTTCATTTTTCTCAATAGTTGATCTAATCATTTTCAATCTTACAAAGTTTTCCCTTTCCATTTCTTGGAGTCTCATATCAATATACTTTTCAGTATTTTGGAATCTAGGAATCATAATGTGTTCTAAAGCATTTACTCTACGTTTAGTAGCTTCGATTTCTTCAGCAAGTAAGAAAATTGTTTTTTCTATTTCACCAAGTTCGATTAAATACTTAAGAGATTCCTCGAATTTCTTTGCAGCTTCGTCTAATTGAATGGTAGTGTCAGCAAAACCGTAACCTCTATCAATAAGAGAATTTTCTTCCATTTTAACATTGGTTACAGGTACAGCAACACCCATAACACTTCTTGATGTAATTTCTACATCAATAGATTCTTTAACAGATAATGCTGCTTTTTTAACAGCCAAATCACCCATAGCAATTTGAGCTTCAAGTAAAGCATCATTTGCTTCTTTAAGACTGAGTTCTGCATTTTCACGAATACCTTTGACACGATCCAAGATATCAAAAAACTCTTTAATTAATGCATCTCTTTTCTCTTTAAGTAAACCATGCCCTTTAATAGCCAGTTTAGTTCTGTTTTTAAGAGATAATAATTCCATACGAGTTGGATTAATTCCATCTATAATATCTTGTGCCATTTAATCACCTACATTACTGTAATGAGATTAGTCATCTTTTGGAAGGTATTGTTCAATAAATTCTTCTTTAACTCTTTTGAGCTCGGATTTAGGTAAGATTTTAAGTAAATTCCAACCAAGGTCTAAGGTTTCAAAGATAGTCCTATCTTCATCTTTACTTTGAGTAATGAACTGATCTTCAAATTCTTGAGCAAATTCTAAGAATTTTTGATCCCTGTCAGTAAGTGCTTCTTCCCCTACAACCGCAACCAAGTCTCTTAATTCACGACCTTCTGCATATGCAGAATAAAGTTGGTCAGATACACCACTGTGGTCATCTCTGGTTTTTTCTCCACCGATACCACCACTCATCAAACGAGAAAGTGAAGGAAGTACGTCTACAGGAGGGTAAATACCTTTCCTGAAAATTTCCCTACTTAATACAATTTGTCCTTCGGTAATATAACCGGTTAAATCCGGAATTGGGTGAGTAATATCGTCTTGAGGCATAACTAAGATAGGCATTTGAGTAATAGAACCTTCTTTACCGTCGATACGACCAGCTCTCTCATAAATACCAGCAAGGTCAGTATACATGTAACCAGGATAACCTCTTCTTCCAGGTACTTCTTCTCTTGCTGCGGAAATTTCCCTTAAAGCTTCACAGTAGTTAGTCATATCTGTTAAGATAACTAATACTTGCATACCTAAGGTGAATGCGTAATATTCGGCAGTAGTTAAAGCCATTTTTGGAGTCAAGATTCTTTCAATAGCCGGATCGTCAGCTAAGTTCATGAATACTGTTAATTTTTCTAAAGCTCCAGTACGTTCGAAGTCCCTCATAAAGAAGTTTGCTTCTTCGTTTGTAATACCCATAGCTGCAAAAATTACTGCGAATTCATCGTCAGCACCTAATACTTTAGCTTGTCTTGCAATTTGTACAGCCAAATCGTTGTGAGGTAAACCAGATCCTGAGAAAATAGGAAGTTTTTGTCCTCTTACTAATGTGTTCATTCCGTCAATGGTAGAGATACCAGTTTGAATAAATTCTTCAGGGAATTCACGAGAAGCAGGGTTCATAGGAGCCCCGTTAATATCCAATTCTTCATCAGGGATGATTTCTGGTCCGCCGTCAATAGGTTTACCAATACCGTTAAAAATACGTCCTACCATATCTCTGGATACACCGATTTTAGCGGTTTGACCAGTGAATCTGGTTTTAGTATCTTTAGTGTTTAAATCATTAGTTCCTTCGAAAACTTGAATAACAGCAACGTCTTTACTTACTTCAAGAACTTGTCCACTTCTTTTTTCACCAGCAGGTGTTTCAATATCTACAATTTCATTGTAACCAACGCCTTCTACTCCTTCAACAACCATTAAAGGACCTGAGACTTCGGATACAGTAGTATATTCTCTAGTTTTAATATTTGTATTCATTTTTAAGCCTCACTGCATTGTTTAGTAATTGCAGATTGAATTTCTTCAATTTTTGCATCAAATTCGTCTTGTGGGATATATTTCATTTTACCAATTTCTTCTTTAACAGGTAAAGCTACAATGTTTGCAATTGGAACACCTCTGTTAACAGCTGCAAGAGATTCTTTGTAGAATAAAAGGATTGTTTTTAACATTTTGTACTGTTTGGAAGGTGCACAGTATGTATCTACATCATCAAATGCGTTTTGTTGTAAGAAGTCTTCTCTTAACATACGAGTAGTCTCTAATGTAGCTTGGTCAGTTTCAGGTAATGCATCAGGACCAACTAATTGTACAATTTCTTGTAACTCGGATTCTTTTTGTAATAAACCCATAGCTTGGTCACGAGTTGCTCTCCAATCTGCAGCTATGTTTTCAGCCCACCATCCTTCAATACTGTCTACATATAATGAATAACTTTGTAACCAGTCGATTGAAGGGAAGTGACGTTTATCAGCAAGAGATGCGTCTAACGCCCAGAACACTTTACAGATACGTAAGGTGTTTTGAGTAACAGGTTCGGATAAGTCCCCACCAGGAGGAGATACAGCACCAACTACAGAAATAGATGCAACTTTAGGTTCTGAACCGATAGTTTCAACTCTTCCAGCTCTTTCGTAGAATTGAGCTAATCTGGATGCTAAATATGCAGGGTAACCTTCTTCCCCAGGCATTTCTTCCAATCTTCCTGAAATCTCCCTCATAGCTTCAGCCCATCTTGATGTTGAATCAGCCATAAGTGCTACGTCGTAACCTTGGTCACGGTAGTATTCAGCAATAGTAATACCAGTATATACACATGCTTCACGAGCTGCTACCGGCATGTTGGAAGTGTTTGCAATAAGAACAGTTCTGTCCATTAATGGGTTACCAGTTTTAGGGTCGTCGAGGAATGGGAATTCGGTAAGTACTTCAGTCATTTCGTTACCACGTTCTCCACATCCGATATATACAACAATATCAGCATCTGCCCATTTAGCTAATTGCTGTTGGGTAACAGTTTTACCTGATCCGAAAGGACCTGGGATAGCTGCTGCTCCACCTTTAGCTACGGAGAAGAAAGTATCTTGTGCTCTTTGACCAGTTACTAAAGGTATATCCGGATCCAATTTCCTTACAAAAGGACGGCTTTTTTTAACAGGCCATTTTTGGAGCATTTGTACTTTTTGTCCGCCGACTTCAGCGATATCTTCTAAAATGGTGTATTCGCCTTCAGCTGCAATTTCAGTTACTTCACCTTCAAGAGATGGAGGAACCATGATTTTGTGTAAAACTGCAGTGGTTTCCTGCACTTCACCAAGTACGTCTCCAGCTTTTAAAACATCTCCAACTTTAGCTACAGGTTTGAATTCCCATTTTTTCTCTTTGTCAATGGAATCCACATCAATACCTCTTGCAATGAAATCACCAGAAATATCTCTGATGATTCTTAAAGGTCTTTGAATTCCATCGAAAATAGAACTCATTACACCAGGACCAAGTTCTACAGACAATGCTCCTCCGGTACATTCAACTACTTCACCCGGTTGGATACCGGCTGTTTCTTCATATACTTGGATAGTTGCGGTGTCACCTTCAAGCTCAATGATTTCCCCGATAAGCTTTTCGTCACCTACCCTAACCATCTCAAGCATCTGAGCCCCTTTCATACCATCTGCGACTATAACAGGCCCAGCAATCTTAATAATATTTCCTTCAATAATCATTTAACCATCTCTACCCCGATAACTCTTTTAATAAGGTCATTTATTTGATCAGATGATCCTTGTGAGGACCCATCTTTATCAGGTATTTCAATTATCATTGGTAAAACACTTGAACCAATTTTTCTATTAATATGTTCTCTTATTTCATTCGCCATTAATTGAGTAATGATAATAATTGAAATTTCGTCTTCTAAAAATTTATCAAAAGCTGCAATAGCTTCATCAGAAGTTGTAACTACTTCTGCTTGTTTGACACCACCAAGTCTAAATCCTGAAACAGTGTCAACATCACCAATAATTGCTACTGAACTCATATTAACATCTCCATGATTTTAGAATTAGGGAAGTCCACTTCTCTTTTTGCTCTTGCAATAATTTTTAAATTTTTAATTTCACTTTCTTTTTGACTTAAATAACCAATAATTGGACCAATACCTAATGGTTTTTTAGATGCTAAAGATTTTGAATATTTAGAAGTGTAAACGTCCAATGCTTTTTCAAATACTGCAACTGAACCTGTTTCAGTATAAACAGGCATTACATCAGTTAATGCATCGGAGTATTTGGTTCCTTCTAATCCGGAAATTACATTTGTAACATCAGGAGATTCCATTAAATCTTTAAGTTTCCATTCACGTAATTGGTATCCTTCTTCTAATATATAAGGAGAGATTGCATCATAATCAAGGCCATCTTCTTTAGCCCTTATAATTAGTTTAAGATTAGCTACATCAACTTGAGTTCCCACATATGAATATAAAATTTGTTTATTTTCATCTGAAGGAACGCTAGTAGAACGTAATAATTTGCCTAAATAATATTTATCTAAAGCAGATTCTAATGGGAGAATCATATTAGTATCTTCATACTGTGGAAGAGCATCTTCTAAAACTTGTGCATATTCAGTGTTGTCTAAACTTGTGACAATATCAGTTACATTATCAACATCAACTAAAGATTCTAACTCATCATATAATGAACCGCATGGAATCAATAATTCCATGGTTTCTTCTGAAGTGAGTCCAACTTCCTTTGCAGTTAAAAGACTTTTAATGTTGTTAATATCAGTCTTTTTAGACATTGCAACAAAAGGAGCTTTAATCTCTTTAGGAGCCAATCTTGCAACAAAATCGTAAGTATTAGCACGCTCAACATCTAATGCTTTATCAAGAGGATATTCGTCTAAAACATCCGCATAATCAGGAACACCTTTGAGGTAATTCTCAATTTCTTCAACATTGTTAGCTTCAACAATTTCAGAAATTTGTTTATCGTCAAATAATCTTCCTTTTCTAGCTCTTACTCTTGCACTTGGATTAAGATAAGGATAAATGTCCAAAATTGGTCTAGATGTAATGATTACAACTACTGCACCAACAACAAGTAATGCAATAACACAAAATACTAAGAAAGTTTCTTGTGTAAGCCCTACAGAACTTATTAAGGTAGCAATTTCATCTGCCATAATTTATCCTCCTAATTATTTAAATAAAACGTTAGCAACTTCACTACGTAAGATACTTTTAAATCTTTCTAATCTTGCTTCAATAGTGTTATTAACTTCAATATCTCCATTACTTGTTTTTAAGATAGCTCCACCAATAACATCGATAGGTTCACCTAACTGGAATTTGATTCCTTCAACTTCAAAAGTATTGTCTGAAGATATTTCTTTTTTAAATTGATTTGTATCAGCTTCATTTAACTGAATAATTAAATCATCACTGCCGATTTCATCAGCTGCTTCTTTAATCATTTTAATTAATGAATCTTCATAATCTACACTTCTTGAAGAAGCTTTTTCTTTTAATTCACCAGTAGCTTGATTAAAAGCCATTTCAATAACTTCTTCTTTAGCGCTTAATTCTGCTCTACGAGCATTCATCTTAGCTTCAGAGATAATTTGCTGATATCTCATATCAGATTGTTTTTTACCATTTTCTAAGATTTTTGTTTTTTCAACTTCAGCAGTTTTTTCAGCTTTTGCTTTAATTGCTGAAACTTCTGCATTAACATCTTGAATGATTACATCAGCTTTCTCTTGGGCTTCAGACATAATGCTTGAAACAATTTTATCTGTGCCTGAGCTCATATAAATTGCCTCCTTAACCTAAGATTCCACCGAATACCATAAGTAAAATAGCAATCAAGAAACCGTAAATAGCTTGTGTCTCTGGTAATGCAGAGAAAATAATACCACGAGCAAACATATCATTGTCTTCTACGATAGCTCCAACAGATGATGCTGCAGCAATACCTTGTCCCATACCGGAACCTAAACCAGCAAAACCAATGGATGCACCTACACCGATAGCTACAATACCTGCTTCAGTAGGTAATCCTTGTCCGCCACCTAATAATCCTGAGAATACTAATAATAAGATCGCAACCAAGAACCCGTAAATAGCCTGAGTTTCTGGTAATGCGGAGAAAATAATACCTCTTGCAAACATGTCATTGTCTTCTGCAACAGCACCTACAGAACCAGCAGCTGCCATACCTTGCCCTAAACCGGAACCTAAACCGGCAAATCCAATTGCTACTCCAGCACCAATAGCTGCTAAAGCAGTACCTAAAGCAATTTCTACCATATTTAATTCACCTTTGAAATAATATTGATTTTTAATTTTAATTTAAGATATAAATGAAAAATTTCTAATTTTTAATTTTTGTAAATGTTCTATTTGCTTTGAAAGCTTCGAACTTAGCTTTACCACTCATGAAGAATTGTGAGAAAAATTCAACATAGTTAAGACGTAAAGAGTTAATAAATGCACCTAATACTTGGAAAGCGAAGTTTGCGATATGACCGAATATGAATATAAGTATTGCAAGAACAACACCTGCATATGGAACCATATTATTTAACATTTCAGCTAAGATGTTTACAGTCATAGCAATACCACCAGTAGCTAAACATAATGCTAAAAGACGAGCATAGGATAAAATATCTCCCATGTAACCGAAAATATCCATTACACCATATGCACCGTTAGCCCAAACTAACATTCCAATAGTTACAAGAATTAAAATTCCGCCTAAAATCATTCCAATCATGCCTATAGCAGGCACAAGGAAACCTAAAGCGATGAAGATAATACCTGCTTCGAAAACAAACCAACAGATTTGAGATCCGATAGCTTCTTTTACATTACCGTACCTTATGTTGTCAATAGCACCAACAATAAAACCAAGGTTAGTGTATACAATACCAACAGCGATAGCTATTAATAAAATAGTATCCGGATGTACAAATGCTTCAACTGGAGCAAATACGGTCGGCAAACGGAATCCTGCAATCCTTTCCGGGAAGTCCCCGATAAAACCATTAGTCAGCAAACCCAAAATAACAGCCCACAGACCTGACCAGATTAAAATCCAACCAAATGAGCGCATGGATTCTTTGATTTTACCTATTCCCCTTACTAATACTACACCAATTAAAGATACGAACAATCCATAAAATGCATCGGTTAAACAGAAACCGAAGAAGAATGGGAATGAGATTGCAACAAATAATGTTGGATCAATTTCGTTGTAACGTAGAGGTGAGTACATATCTACAAGGAATTCGAAAGGTTTTGAATACCATCCATTTTGTTGTAAAATAGGAACATTTTCATCATCAGTACCTTCAATTTCAATAGTTTCAAAGGCACAATGTCCATCAGAACTTTTTTCAACTAATTGTTCAACTTTATCAGAGTCTTTTACAGGCACCCATGCTTCAAGAACATAAGCATCCTTAGTTTGAACAAAAGAAGAAAGAATTTCATTTTTTTCTTTTTCATTTTCTAATTGTTCTTTGAGAGCTAAGATTTCATCATCCCATTGCTCAGCTACTGCTTTTAATTCTGATTTAACAGCAGTACGTTCTGATTCAATAGTTAATAATCTTGAGTCGGCTTTTGAAATAATCTGCTGCGGAGTACCTTCAACATCACCTATTTCAATTTTCTCAAAGTCAAACTTACGAAGTGTTGAATAAACATCATCACTAAATTCTTTTAAGGTCACTATAACGATAATAACGCCGTCATCATCATCCATAGGAACAGTAAATACATCAAATTCATCAGTCAAGTTACTTAATTTATTTTTGATTTCTGAAGTAGATTCAGCATTAATCCTTCCAACAGTAGTAGAAGTGTACTTTGAATCTTTTAAAAGAGCTAAATCCATGTCAAAATTAGATAAACGTTTAGCCAAACTTTTATTAGACATTAGTTCACTTGTTTCAGTGTCGAGTGCGGCTAATTTGCCTTCAATAACGCTAGTTTTACTTTCAACCTGTGCTAAAATATCTTCAGCTTTTTCAATAAAAGCAGGAGTATCTAATTTTCCAACTTCTTTTGGAACAGGTAAATCTGGACTAATAAAAGACATTAAAGTGTCTTTTAACCCATGGCCTTCTGATAAAGAATTTCCTAATAATTCAGATATACCGTTTGTTTTCATAAGAAGTGAAGATAATTTGCCAGTGTAAGGAGTAGCTTTTGAAGGAATTACTAATTCCGCCAATTCAGGATCTTGCTGAATGCTTTCAGAAATATCACTGACCTGTATAAGCCCAGACTCGTGGAGAGCGTCCACTGTAGGAGCTACATACTTATCCAGTGTAACAATTCTAATTTTACGCATTCTAGCTGTCTTGAACATATAAACTCACACTACAATATATTTTTGACAATAATGGAAGCAGCTTCATCAACATTACCAACAGCCTTGTCTTTTATTGATTTAATATCAACATTAGACTGCTCAGCAATATCAAGTGCTTCTTTTTTAGCTTTATCTTCTGCATCAAAAACAGTTTTTTGAGCTTCTTCTTCTGCTGCAATTTTAGCTTCTGAAATTAATTTCTCAGCTGCTGCATTTGATTCTGCAATTAAATCTTTAGATTTAGCTTCAGAATCGACAATAATTTGTTCAGCATCAGATTCAGCTTTTTTTATCATTGCGATTGCGTCTGATATCTCTGCCATAATTAATCACCATGGTGTATCTATTTTTATCGTGTAATATATATATCTTTTACTATTCAATATTGTAAAAATAGCTAGAATTGAAAATAAATAAAAAAAGAGCATTTAAATTTTAATATTTATATTTAAACAAATGAGAAAAAAAAGAATAAAAGATAAAAAACTTATCTATAAAACCATTTTAGGACACTAGGAGGCAATTTCATTAAATAAGCAAGAATAGCTATTATGATTATGATTAAACCAACAATAGCAAATTCCAGACTGTATGGAAAATCCAATAATGCATATCCGCTTACACCAATAATAACACCTTCGAAAAAGAAAACCGCTTTAGTCCAGCTCGGATTATACATTATAACCAAATATGCAACTGCTATTAAAATTAATATAATAGCAGTGGCAATAACTTCGGTAGTTACCGGTTGGTGTTTTAAAAATGGGTAAATCGCCCATGCCATCAACATTACAGCCAGCAGTACTCCTAATATTTTAAACATTTTAACATTTGCCATAATAACACTAGATTCTTATTTTACTTTCATAATATTTATATGATTTTATATTAAAGTAGTATACATGGAAAGAGCTGTTTGGATAATATTAAATAATAATTTTTCATTAATTTTAGATAGTGAAATAAAAGACGGGAAAATCTGTGATAAAAAATTTTCACCTGGAGAGGACCTTTGGACAAGCCAACTGCCGAAATTAGCTTTTAGTGATGAGAATATTCAAAGGGAATATGACGAATTTATTTTAGATATTGTCTCGTTATTTAGTGAGCCTGATGCAGATAAAGTATTCGCTGATGCGAAAATAGGTGAAGAATCAGAATACGTTCATGCACTAAATCCTTTAGTTATTAGAAAAATAGAGGAATACAGCGTAGATGAAATTATAGAATAGCATTAGCCTGATTTAACACATCATCCATTTGGCTAAATTCCAAAGGGTTTCCTTCATCATCTACTTTTTGAGTTGTAATCAGCACATGTGGTGAAGCCCACAGATATGAATAAGTAAAATAGGCCACATTGATTGCTAAAAATATAACGCTGACCTGCAAAGCCAGTATTAAACAAACAACCTGAATTAAAATATTGCCGTATCTTCTTTTACGCATTAAGATATAATCCTCGTCATTCTGAATAGATTTAAATTTTTTTAAAGCCAATTCCTCAAATATTTTATCCATTTCTTTTGGATTGTCTGCCGATAGAATATAAAACTTCATTTTAATCCACGTATACTACAAATTCATCTAATTCTTTTCTCGGAGTTTCACGAGGCTCAGCGTTGCCATATCCAAGAGGCGTGAATAAAACAGGTTCTTCGTTTTCATCTAAATTTAAGAATCTGTGCGCTTTATTTTTCTTAAATGCTCCAATGTAACAAGTTCCAAGACCCACATCGGTGGCCGCCAAAATAATATGGTCCATTACAATTGTTGCATCAATATCTGCAATATTTTTAGAGTCCCACGGCCTTACCCATGCCTTGTCCCTTAATGCCACAACGCACAACACATAAGGCGCTTCAACAAACCATTTTGCAGCATAAATTTCAGACAGCTCTTCCCTGTATTTTTCAGTATCAATTACAAAAACTTTAAATGGCTGTGCATTAACTCCTGTCGGAGCTATTGTCGCCGCTTTTAAAACATATTCAAGTTTTTCCTTTTCAACTTCTTTATCAAGATATCCTCTAACACTATACCTTTCATTGATTACATCAATAAACTCCATCTTATCCTCTCCTTTGATAAATTACATCATCAAGGTCGCAAAATTTTCTAAATTCGTCTTCATCCATTTGCTCTTCATGAATATGTGCAATGATTCCGGGAATTCTGCCAATTATGAATACTCCCAGACCCAAATCAGGGGAAAATCCCAAATCAGATAATATGGCTGCATTTGCACCATCCACATTAAGTCTGATCTGTTTTTTTTGGAAAACCAAATCCTCAACGGCCAGCGCCAGTTTAATATGATTGCCTATAAATCCCTTTTTTATAACAAGTTCCATTAGCTTATCTGCTCGGGGATCAACATCATGATACCTATGGCCGAAACCTGGTATTTTTTTATCCCAGAGAATATATTCATTATATATTTCAATAGCCAAAGCAGCTATTTGCTTGTTGCTAATATCTGAATCTTCAGCAATTCGTGCTGAATTAATTTTTGATTGGTATAGCTCCATTGTCTTTTCAATAGCTCCGGCATGTTTATGTCCGAAAGACAGCAATGCACCTGCCACTGCAGAATTCATTGGTGAACCTGCAGAAGAGACTATGCGGGCTGCTTGAGTGCTGGGCGGCGTTACTCCATGGTCGCAAAATGAAACAAGAACATGATTAAAGATTTTTCCTTCAAGAACAGAAGGCAATCTTCCCTTTAAAAGTAAAAAAACCATATCACTATATCTAATCTTTTCAATTAAATCCCGTTGATTATATCCTCTAGTGACAATTTTATCTTTTTCAACATTTGAAATGGCTGTTTTTAAAGAATGATTATTAACTTTAAAATTATTTTCCTGCATTTTCTAGTACCCTTTTTATTAATTAAAAATAATTTATATTAAATTTATAATATAAAGATTTACAATTTTAATGTTGCAACACGAGGTTCGACAAAACATGACGGCCTGACTGAAACTATTCTAACACCACTGGCCCTTTGATTTCCAATATTCAAATAGGATCCCAGAACCGTAGTTTTACCACCAAAACCCATAGGGCCAATTCCTGTCTGATTTAATCTATCAGCAATTAGCTGTTCGTATTCGTTTTGATTATCCAAGTTTCCATAAGCAGTTGATTTTAAAAGAAGAGAAGCAGCTTCAAAATGAGTTCGCCCAATACCAATTGAAGGAATTGATGGAGTGCATCCCAACATTTTTAATGATTCCTCCAACCATCCGCATACAGTATCAACCACATTTTCAAAAGACCTCTTATGATAGACCCTAAATGTTTTTGCCCTTATTTCAGGACCTCCCCCTTGAAGCAGAAAATGAATATTCAATGTATCGGAAGTTATGTTCCTGGCATATGTGGATTCATCATTAACATTATCGATTAAAACAGATGCAGGGCGAAGCATTCCCGGTTTTTCAAATAAACCTTTACTTTGCTCGATTCTCTCAGATTCATTACCCTTAACAGCCATCGGCCTTGCAGGAAGATTATTCAAACCTATTTCAATTCCTTTATGAATCTGATTTAACAAATCTCCTGAAATTTCCCTTTTCTCACCAATTTCAATAATCACATGAGGAATGCCCGTATCATCACACAGAGGAAATTTAGTCTTTTGAGCCACCCCATAATTTTCTAAAACTTGTTTTAATACCCATTTGGCATTTTCATTATCTTCAATATCGATAGCTCTTTTTAATGCATCGAATTTGTCTTTGGAAATAGAGGTTGATGCATCAATGATTGTTTTTGAAATATCTTCTAAAATATCCATAAAATCACACAGGAATAGATAAATCTCCTGATTTTTTTGAAGAAACAACTGCATCCGGACAATATGCATCAATTACCCTTTTTACTAATGAAACTTGCTTTATACGAGCTATTGCTTCTTTTTCTGTTGTATCCCAGTTATGGTTTGATGCAACGGATCCTCCTGTTTTTAGGTAAACAGGAGATGCAACTCTGATAAATTGGGGAACTTCATAATGCCTTATAAATCCCCCTGTAGACTTGGGGTTTTCAGTATGCAAGTCAATAGCCATATCAACAGCGTCCCTGATTGCACCAATCATTGGAATCTGCAGGTCCCTTACAGGATTCAATGAATCAAGACCTTGGGATTCAAGCAGTTTTGCAGAAGCAGGGTTGCAATGACCTGCATGAGCAGACAATTTAAAATGAACATTATCAGGCATTTCGCCTTTCTGTCTCATTTGATTTAATACAAACAGCAATCCCTCATCATAAAGCAGTATTCCGCGAACTCCCAACCTGCAGGCTCTCCTGACATCTTCAACTGCATAAACTAAGTTATCATAACCTCTAAGGCGGTAACCTATTCTGCTTCCTTCTTGAGTATGAACAGTTGCAGAAGTATCGTAAGTTGCTCTTGGACCTACTGACAAAAATAACTCACAACCATAATTCTTAGCCAGATTAACCATTTCTTTAATTTCCGAATCAGTCAGCATCATTATTCCTTTGGTCTGAGTGACCCTATGGATAAAAATATCCTGTTTAACAGATTCCTTTAAAAGTGCATCCATTGTTTTTGGAGACTGGATACCTGGAACCTCAAAACGATACTGTCCACCATCACCGAAACGCTTATCAGAGACATAATCCTTTGAAACATCATTTATGCCTATCTTTTTAAGGAATTTTTTTGTATTTTCCATATTATCCACCATTTAATTTACGGACAACAAATTTCATAGAATAATCTTCAAGAGAATCAATGACTGTTAAATTTTTAACGTTGTAATTTGGGTTGAGAGATTTGAATTTATCGATTAATTCCCTTAGTTGTAACGGATTTTCAAAATCTCCTTTTGGAATAAATGTGATGTTTTGAAAAATACCGTTTCTAAACTCGTCATCCAATTTAATAATAACATTTGATGGTCTTTTTGCAGGATACAGTTCATCTAATTTATCATCTGATAATATGACCATCCCGTTTACCAAATTCTTAATGCTGTTTACTGTATCGACGGTGGAATAATTCTCTAAAAGACCATAATTGATTAACTGGTTAATAACATCAACATTAATTTCCCCAACAACCAATGAAATAGCAACAGCATAAGGAAGGCTTTGCTTTAATTCTTCCAGGTTTTTAGGATGGAAATTATTATGCTGTGCAGCAACAGAATATGTTTTAACTGCTACATTCTGAATGTGGTCATATTCATCCCCGATACTTGCCTTAAGTTTTAATGCAGTATCTATTGAGGAATGCAAATGTCTGCAGAATGGGTATTTTTTAAAGTAAATGTCACGGACTCTTACTGTTTCCATGTTTTTTAATGCATCATCTAGTGAGAAATCATCATCCTGATTCCTATCATCAAAAACCATTGCTTTTAAAAATCCTTCATCCCCTTCAAATATGGATCCGCTACCTGTAAAACCATTTCTGGCAAGCATTGCAGATAAAATACCGTTGAATGCTGCTTTTCCAACATGTAAAACTTTACCCATAGACCCGCCATGGTCTGATTCCAGAAGCCCTGCTGCCTGAGTTCCGCACAATCCCAATGCATTTAAAATTTGATCTTCATCAAGATTCAACAATTTAGAGGCAACAACACCTGCAACAAAGGTTCCGATTGTTCCGGTTGTATGAAATCCTTTGTCCCTATGTTTGGGGTTTACGAGCTGGCCAAGTAAAATTCCAACTTCATAACCTACAATAACACCTTCCAAAAATTCCCTGCCGGTTAAATCATAAGCTTCAGAAATTGACAGGGCAGTTGGAAAGATTATGGAACCTAAATGAAGTTGGGCTCCTCTGTGACCGTCGTCCAACTCCAGCACATGTGCTGCAACACCATTTATAAAGGCGGCACTTAAAATATCTGTTTTTAAAGTTGTTCCAATAACCGATGACTTTAAATTTGAATTAAAGTTTCCTGAAAATATCTCACCAACTGTGTTTAGAGCAATATTTGGAGCATTTTCATCCATTCCCCTATAAGCAACACCATAGAAATCTAAAAAAGCAGCTTTTGCAGTAGTAACAGATTCGGCAGTTGCTTGTTCAAAGCGATAGTTTGAGATAAATTTTGAAATATTTTGTAAAAACATGAAACACCTATCTATATTATATGTAAAAAGTAGTATTAATATAGATAAGTTTAGAATTTTGATGATAAAATCATATTGGAACGCCGGTAAATATTAAAACACAGTGCGCTACAACTGCAGAACCTAAATATGTGGATGCAATAACAAGAATTGTAATAATTAATGCTTTTGGACCTAATGCCTTAAATTCATTCCAGCTTTTACCCATTCCAATACCTACATAAGCTAAAAAGACAGTAACAATTGATATCAATTCTATTTGAGAAGCATAATAAATCAGAGTTTCAGAAGTAGGCATTCCAGGAAATGCCAATACAATACCGATTACACTAATATAGATAATTGATGAAATATTGAAAGGCAAATACCTTTCCATCCAGACACCAATAAGAGTAATCAGAGATAAAATAAACATTCCAATTAAGGAATCACCTATCGGATTGTGATAACCTATTGAATTGCCAACAACAACAATAATTGAGAATATGGTTAAAAGTAACACCCAGTTTAAAATACCGTGAACAGAAATATTTTCAGATCCGTCAATAATATCAAATCCATCAATGATATCTCCCATTTAATCATCCTCCTCTTCAATAATAGGCTCCCTTCCAATTTTAGGTTCTAAGAACTTATATAATTTTTCGGTTAAAGGCAGTGCAATAAATATTACAATATAAATGCCTATAGAAAATGAAAGCAGATTACTAAAACCGGCAAATGCCTGAATTTGTGTTGCTAAATCCGGAAATGCAGCTATTGTAGGAGCCAGAGATGCAGCATTCATACTGGCGCTGCCTACACCACAAGCCATAGCAAATGCATAGGGATGCAACGGCAAAACAGAAACGCAGATACTTGTTAGGAAACTAATGAATACTGTTCCTATAATTGTTCCAACAATAAAAAGAGCAAAAATACCTCTGGATTCAGCAGAGTTAAAACCATATTTGTCAACAACAACAGCAACTTCAGGTTCACGACCAATAGAAGAAGTCATTCCAATACATTCACGTTTAAAACCAAGCAACAATGCTATAGGAAGTGCAACTAATATTGTAGCCAAGTGCCCCAATTCCTGCAATATTAAAGCCGGACCCATTTCAAAAATTAAATGAATAGATTGGCCACTGGAAACAGCTAATTTTGCAATTAAAACACCGATAAAAAGCATCATTGCCCCTTCAGCAACTCTGGATTGTTTTCTTTTAATCCATTTAATAGGTTTTGCCAAATAGAATATCAAACCTAAAATCATTGTGTAAAGCAACGGCATTATTGTAACTGAAACACCATCAGTTATTGGGATTTTGATTGGACCAATGAGTTCAGCAATTATAACTAAAACAAGTACGCTGCAGTGTAAACCGTAATCTTTCCACGGATTCTTCTTTAAAATACGTTTATCCGTTTTATCACGGTAAATGTGCTGAATTTCATTACTGTCATCATGTTTCTTAAATATTATTGTCAACCCCTTTTACAAACAAACATCTGATGTTTAATAATTTATACTCTTAAAATTATCATATATAAAATAATAGGATATAGTTCTTAAAAGTTCTAAAAAATAGAATAAAAATAGTGAAAAATTAAGAATTATTTCACCATAAGTGAATTAATAAATATGCATTTTAATTAGCTAAATTACAAATATGGAGCGATTAAGGGATTATATATTATAAATTCATTCTGCAAAGAGGTTTTGATAAGTGTCTCCTTGCAGAAACTGGTGTTTCATAAAACTGAGCATTTTTTAAAAAACGAGTTATCTTAATAGGAACTTTTTCATTTTCCTGAATTTTATTTCCGCATTTTTTACATTTAAAACCTTTATTTTTACCTGCAGAAGTCATTCTTTTACCGCATTTGCAAATTGGATTCTTATACTCAATATCGTTTAGTTTTATGACTTTAAACTTTTCAATATTAAATGTATTTTGTTCTCCAATCCCCCCATAGACTTTAATAATATCTCCTGGACGCAAATACGAAACTGTCTTTCTGAAATTTTTTGTTGGCTCATAGGCCCCGCATTCTATTTCACCTGACTCATCAAAGATGTGGAAAAACATATGTCCTCCATCAATGATTTTAGGTTTATTTTTAACCTCCCCTTCAACTTCATAGCAACCATACTGATTCATTGATGAGATATCTGTAGTTTTTTGAATATGCATATCAGTATGCTGATTTGTTTTGAAAATACACCAGTCCACAACAGGTTCGGATACCTGAACAATATCTCCTGCTTTTTTTAATGCCTCAACAGTATTTGACCTGATACCATACAATACAGGGCATGGAGTTTTGGGTTCAATGGCAATATAATCTTCAGAATAATCAATATTTTCAAAAGTATCCGGAAAAGTTTCCTTATCCATTTTATATACAGATTCATAGTCAATTCGTCTTTTGGCCCCATAATTTTCAGAGGCCCTGTAAGTTAATAATTCAAAAGTGCAGTCAGATAAAGGCAAACTAATGGCCGCAATAGATCCTATAATTCCCCTTCCCTTTTTAAATTTATGAATTTCACAGCCAACAGAATTTCCAAACTCTTCTGCCTCTTCAATTGTGATGAATTCATAAATCGCCCTAAATGCGTAATTTTCCATTTCCTTTGTAATTTCACCTTCATAAAAAATTACACCAGGATTAGTATTATCACAGTCAAACATGGATAATTTTTCAACTGCATCCAAAACTATTTTTTTGGCCAAATCCCCATTGCCGTCATTTAAAATCTTTAAACCAACTGCTCCATTCCCTCGAGTTTTAAAGCGGGCAAAAGGATTTAATCTTATCAGTCTGGGATAATCTATAATTTCAATCCCATTATATTCGAATTTGTTAATAATTTGACTCGCTAAAAAGGTAGTGCACATTCCATCGGGAGAATCCGTATCATCAATTCCAATATGTAAAATATTAATTATAATCACCTTTAAATATACAAATATATTAGAGTTAAACTATATATACTAATTAGAGGTTTTACAATGTTGACTCGAGGAAATTTGTTACATCAAATAGAAGCTTTATTAAAATCCCAAGGTTTTAAAACCTCAGATATTTATGAACACGGTTCATTTGACCTTGTAGCAAGAAAAAACTTGTTAATTTTACTTTTAAAAACATTTCTAAATATTGATAGCATAAATGAACATAATGCTCATGAAATGAAGCAGTTAGCCCACATATTTTTGGCTTCACCAATAATTATTGGGGAAAAATCAAGAAACGGGCCTCTTGAAGAAGGAGTAATATATGAAAGATACAATATTCCGACCATAGGACTTGAAACCTTCAAGAATATGATTTTGTACAATGAATTTCCCGAAATTTTAGCAGACCGCGGAGGTTACTTTGTTAAAATTGATGGCAATGTCATAAAACAATACCGTGAAGAATATTCCATGTCTCTTAAAGACCTGGCCAGCCTGGCCCATGTATCCCGTGCAACAATGTATAAATACGAAAATGGAATTGTCCGCGCAACTGCTGAAACTGCAATGATTTTAGAAGAGATATTAAATACAAAGGTTACCCTTGACATTGACTTATTAAAACAGCCTCAACAGGAGGACATTGAATATAATGACGATGCTAATGACTTATCAAAGTTAGGATACGGAGTTTTATCAACTAACAAAAGTCCGTTTGATGCTGTAGCAAAAATGAAAACATCAGATAAACATTCTCCGTTAATGGCCAATGTTGAAAAAAACAGGACTGAAAAAACTTTAAAAAGAATGGCCATTCCATTAAAAGATTTATCTATGGTTACAACATCAGAACCTGTTTTTATCATAAACAATGACAAAATCAAAGAGTCAATCGGTACAATCCCCGTTATAAAGTCCTGGGAATTAAAAGAATTTGAAAATTCAAAAGAATTACTGAAAATGATTAGAGAGAGAAAAGAAGAGTAGTGTGATTAGATGGAAAATTTACAGATTACCGGAATGGAAAATTATCCTATTAAATGGGTCTGCAACTTCAAAGGGCAGAACGCCATTGGAATATGCGGCAAGACTCAAAAAGTAGCTATGTTCGCTTCAGACGAGAGAGTTTCAAGAATATTGGATGACATTGTGATTGGAACAGATGAAACTCAAGAAGGATATGGTTGTGAAGAAAAGGACAGATGCTGCAACTTCGAATGTGAATTATGTGAAATTTCACCAAGACAGTACCTGCAGATTACAGGTACAAAACCGTCCAATAAAAATTTAAAAGATTTAATAAACGGTTTGGCAGATATAAATAAATCTCTTGAAGAAGAAAACCTCGTTCCATTTGAAGAATATGAAATTGTTAAACTTTAATATTCTTTTAAAAGAGTGAAGTCTTCACGGGCTTCTTCAACCTTTGCCACACCAATTGAAATCAAATCAACATAATCTATTTTTTTAAAGAATGTAAATGATTCTTCAGGCTTTAAAACTCCTGCCGCCAGGATTTTAGTAGCTATTATTTTTTTATTTAAATTAATTAATTTCTGTTTGAATTCCTCTCTTTGAGATGCATTAAATGCAGTTATATCCATCATATATGAAATTGAATTAAATGGGACCATGTAGAAATCAAACAAATCCATGTCTAAATTTTCAGGGATTAAATCAGTTGTTCTTAGCGGAAATGCAGTAATTAATCCCGAAAGTGAATCTGTTCTGTTGATTTCCGATAAAATCTTTGAAGTTAACTTCCAATCATATGCATCAACAATAAATTCATCAATTAACATCAACGGACAGTCATAACTGCTGAATAACTCAATATCCCCTTCCCAATCTGCTTCTTTTGCAATTTCATAGTTTGGATTTAAATAATCAATGTCGCTTTTGCCTATTGTGGCTATCACTTTCATTTCACAGCCCATACTACATGAAATATCATAAGCTTCAAGCAATCTTGAATCATTGAATAAGTTAATGGCTCTAATACCCTGTTCATATGATTCGACAATGACATCAGCTATATTTTGGGGATTTTCATATAAATCCCTCTGATATAGCATGGAGCGATGGCCCAGATATGGTTCGGCAACAAAGGGAGCATGGCCGAGTATTGTTTTGGGAATTGATTTTCCTTTATATACTAAATCATCTGAAAACATGAAAAACACTATTCTTTTTCAATTACAACCGCAGTTCCATAAACTAAAACTTCCTGCATGCTTTGAGAAATACTGTCGGAATCCATCCTGACAGAGATTATGGCATTTGCACCCAGTTCCTTTGCATGATCAATACACCTTTGAATAGCTTCCTCCCGTGAATCTTCCATCATAGCAACATACTGTTTAATTTCGCCGCCGAAAAGTCCTTTAATACCAGCACCAATGTCTCCGCCAACACCTCTTGCACGTACTGTCAAACCATAAACGAAACCCTTATTTTCAACAATTTTATATCCTGAGATAAAATTTGCACTAGACATTGGAAATTCTTCCATACTTACCATAAGTATCACCTAATGTTATAATTAATTTTAAAACATAAATAATTTTTTATAAGAAAAATCAACATTTATGAAGAATAAGTTAAAATCAACAGTTATTTTTAAAAAAGATAATAATTAGATAATTTTCATTAAAAATAACATCGTTTAAATATTATAAAATATATAATTATTAACAGTATTTATTATTAAATATTCTTTTTAAATTAACATGATTATGGTGAAAAAAATATGAAAGTGCTTATCGCTGATGCTATCAATGAAAAGGGTATTGAAAATTTAAAGGAAATAGCTGATGTTGTTGTTGATACCAGCATTACTCCTGAAGAGTTGGCAAATACCATCCATGAATATGATGGAATTGTAGTAAGAAGTCGTACAAAATTAACTGCAGACATTATTAAAAAGGCAGACAACCTGCAGATTATCGCAAGAGCTGGTGTTGGAGTAGACAACATTGATTTAAATGCTGCAACTGAAAAAGGTATTATGGTTGTAAACTCTCCTGAATCAACATCCGTTACTGTAGCAGAACATACCATGGGATTAATTTTAAGTATGGCCCGTAAAATTTCCATTGCAGATAAATCTGTCAAGGAAGGAAAATGGGAAAAGAAAAAATTCATGGGAGTGGAACTCAGAAACAAGACTCTCGGTGTTATCGGAATGGGCAGAATCGGTTCACAGGTTGTAAACAGATGCAAAGCATTCGGAATGGATGCAATGGCTTATGATCCGTACCTTCCAGAAGAAGTTGCAAAACAAATGGGCGTGAATTTGACCGATTTGGATACTGTTCTTAAAAATTCAGACTTCATTACAATTCATGTACCCCTTACACCGGAAACCAAACATTCAATTTCCACAAAACAGTTTGAATTGATGAAAGACACTGCATTTATTGTAAACTGTGCCCGTGGAGGAATTATTGATGAAGACGCATTATACGATGCATTAGTTAATGATAAAATCGGAGGTGCTGCACTTGATGTATACGAAGAAGAACCTCCTGCTAACGATTCAAAATTATTTGAACTTGACAATATAGTATTAACTCCCCACATTGCTGCTTCAACTAAAGAAGCTCAAAGGGATGCTGCAATCATCGTAGCTGATGAAATTATCGATTTGGCAAAAGGAAATACTCCTAAAAACGTATTGAACATGCCCCGCATTGATAAAAACACTTATCAGGAATTATCCCCCTACATGGAATTATGTGAAAAATTAGGATGTTTCGTTTCACAGGGAATTAACGGCAAACTTAAAGAAATTGAAATTATCTACAGCGGAGAACTTGCTGAAATTGACAACCTTGAAATATTAACAAGAACAGTTATCCAGGGCGCTGTAAATCCATACTTAAGCTCTCCTGTAAATGCTGTTAATGCTGCATTGGTTGCTAAAGAAAGAGGACTCAGCATTACTGAAGGCAGGAAAAATAACGCAAAAGGATATGAATCATTAATTAAGGTTATCGCAAAAAGTGAAGACGATATTTTCACAGCTGAAGGAACTCAGTTACATGAAGCAAGAATTTTAAAAGTAAACAATTACTGGGTTGACGTTATTCCTAAAGGACATATGTTTATTGCAAAATATGAAGATATTCCTGGAAGTATCGGAAAAATCGGTACAAAATTAGGAGAGCATGGAGTAAACATCGGAATTATGCAAGTTGGAAGAGATGAAAAAGGCGGAAGAGCAATCATGGTTCTAACTTTAGACAAAGCAATTCCAAAAGATGTAATTAACGAAATCCAAGCTTTAGATAATGTTTATGAAGCTAATGGATTAGAATTATAATTAAAAAAACAATTTCACCATAATTGTTTTTTTTATTTTTTAAATTCTCTTGAAGTTTTTTTAATACTGCCGTCCGGATTAATCTCTATTTTTATTACCTGATTGGGCAGTTCACTAACTTGATTTTCATTCTGATGACTGGAGCGTTCCTCATCAAGACTTCTGAAAAATTCATCATCATCTTCATCAAAAAATCCCGGTTTAAACTCATCACTATCGGTTATGACATCCTCCTCATCAAAAAAGTCCTCAAAGTCATCATCAAACAAATAGCTGTAATCCCCTACAGTATAATCAAGAGGCTCACCGTACCGATTATATGATTTAAAGGTTTCAAAAGAATAGGGGAGACATACAATCATGTGAAAATATCCATTTTTTGAAAAAGTCATCAAATCAGCTTCAGAAGGCCTTGCACTTGGCCCGGGGTGTGAGTGAACGGATCCCCAGTATTTTGTGTTAATCGGAACCATTTCCGTGTGAACAACAGCTCCGGTTTCACAAGTCTCACCTGGAACAAAAATCAAACCGGTAATATATAAAATCTTATCTTTAATCTGACCGTCAAAAAAAGCTAAAAACTCATTAGGATATGCTTCTTTTGAATAATAGATTGCAGATTCCAAAACATCCCTGTTTACCCTAACTTCATTAAATTCTTCATCGTTATTGCCTAATATTTTTGAAATAAAACTCATTTAATCACACCTGTCTGTCTGAAGAATTCCTCACTAAA
The DNA here is from genome assembly GCF_030539875.1 of Methanobrevibacter sp. Classification (NCBI taxonomy): domain Archaea; kingdom Methanobacteriati; phylum Methanobacteriota; class Methanobacteria; order Methanobacteriales; family Methanobacteriaceae; genus Methanobrevibacter; species Methanobrevibacter sp. The sequence goes on along the minus strand of NZ_JAUNXI010000001.1, from coordinate 53,428 downwards.
ATTTGGAAGCTGCCAATCTGTATATACATAACTTCTATATGACACCTGATTTTTATTTTCTTTTTTGTTGAAACCTACAACTTTCTTGTTTTTCCTATATACTGCAATTCCTCTTTTTTTAAATGCATCAACATCATTTAAATTCATTCCTTTTTTGAACAATAATTCGTGTATGTCGCTTAAATTCATGCCTTTTATTTTCTCATTCGACACATCATCGGAATACTTGGATTTCAGAAATACAATGCCATGTGAATTGACACAGTTTCTCCAGGATTCGTCCTGCCTCCATTTGAAGTAACTCAAAATATCATCATCTGAAATCGGAATGATCCTTGAGTCGAAAGCAGGAGGTTTTTTAAATACAGTATTGTAATGGATAACAAAGGAACTGGCCGCAAAGCTGGCAATTACAGAATTTATTTTCTCAACCCTCCCGTTAAAAGGGACATTATCAAAAAGCAAACTTATTTCATCTGAAAATGCATAAACAAAAATAGGTGAAAATTCCTTAAACAAATCTTCACATACTTCAGAAATAACTTTATAGAAATTCTCATCATAAGGTTTTGCCAGATTCAAATCGCGGGCCAACTGATGAAAACTTCTGCCATCTAAACGAATGATGATTTTAGAGTTTTTCGGAACTTTCAAAGAAGAATAGACTTCATAATCCTTCATCAGATTCCCACACTAATAGTTTCATTAAAACTTTTAAGCAATTTAATTGCTGAGAGTGCTGCAAGCATGCTTGTTTTAGGATTAGCTTCACAAGGGAAATTCATAGTTGTTGTTTTAAATTCACCAAAGTCCCCTTTTGCAGTGATTTCATGAACGTTCCTGTCGACTTTCGGATCGGCAATGATTTTTACATGAATATCGGAATTGCATGCCATACTTATTGTTGCTGCAACATTAATGTTTAATGGGAACTGCTTAACCGCTTCAGAAGCTTTTCCTTCAAATAAAACTTCCTCACCATCAATATCTTTTCCAAGTGATTTTGGAGATTTGCGGGTTACAAGATTAACCTCTTTAAGACCGAAATTCGCAACGGCCTTAATTCCATCCAAACCAACAACGGCACCTGAAGGCAAATGTATTTTAGCGCAATTCCTTTTAGCTATTTTTAAAACATTGCTATGAAATTCAGCATCCATAAATGCCCCAATACTCATGATAACCATATCAATACCTTTTTCTAAAACAATTGGAGCGTACTTCTTAACAGAATCCGGCGAAGCACATTCTAAAATTAAATCCACATCATTCAGCATGTCATTAAAATTAATAATCGCCACACCACCGGCAAATCTTGCTAGGTTTTCTGCTCTTTCAACATCCTTATCAAAAAAGTATGCAATTTCAATGCCGTTTTCTTCTGAAACTATACTATTTGTAATAATATTGGCAATAGCTCCGCATCCTATAATACCTACTTTCATAAATATCACCCGAAAAAAATGTTTAAAAAAAAAGAAATAGGTAAAAGATTAATTATAATCTTTCAGAGTCAAATTGAACTTGAGTTTCTGCTTGGGAATGAGTTTCAGGTTCTGGAGTTACAGCATTAGGAATTTGTGGTTCATGATTTACTTTTTTCATATCTCTTGGATTGATTAACATAATATCTCCAATAGCCTGAACTTTATCAAAGTCCACAGTTAATAAATCGTTTTGGAAAGATTTCATGTCATTTTCTTCAGGCACTTCTCCACGAATGCTTCCTAAAAATGAATTGATAACACCGGCAGGTTTTCTTTCATGTTCAATAGCTCTTACCTGTAATTTGGAAATAGTTCCCAACCTAATATTAAGAATAATGTCCTCTACACGACCGACATAATGTCCTGTGTTTGTATAAATATCTAAACTGCGTAATTTTGAAACTTTTACCATTTTTACACCACAATATACTGCTAATTAAATTAAATATGTATTATCTTATTTTAATGTTAATATAAATATTTTTTGTTTTTGAGTATGGAAAAAGCTTTTTTGCAAAAAATTTATTAAATTATAAATTTAAATTTATTATTTAGATTAAAAGGAGACTTCAAATGTGGGATACAACAAAAGACTACAGAATTTTAGTGGCAAGTAAAGCAAGGGAAAATTACCTGAATCTTATTCCAACAGCTTCTTTTAGAGGAAGTTGGAATAAAAAACAGTCAATCGATTTGGGAAAGCAAATGAACAGTGATTTTCAATCATTAATTTATTCTTATTTAGAAGGAGATGAATTGACAAATTCTCCAGATGTTGCGTCATTAAAAGAAAAAGCGGAACAAATTATTGAATATTTAGGTGGTCCTGACTGGAATAAAAAATTTTTAAGTAATGCTCCTAAGGAAGACCGGGAAAAAACCCAGGAAAATATTGCAAAAGTTAGATTTTTCTTAGACACAATAATAGGACTAAAAGGCCGATTATCCTTAGGCCCGATTAACGATCCAATAATGGGAGTCGACATTAAAGTTGGAGAAGTAATGAGTGTTACAAAACATCCGAAAAATGACAAGCTATTAATCTGTAATGTGAATCTTGGAAAACGTGCCATTACGGTTATTACCAATGATTTGAACGTGAAAGAGGATAACAAAGTTGGTGTTTCCCTACTTCCACCACAGTCATTCAGCGATATTGTAAGTGAAGGAATGTTTCTTGGAATGGATGGAAATATCCTCAAAGATGTTGATGGAGAACTTGGCCAGATGCCAAAAGGAATCCCTATGGAATCCCTTAACGAAACACGTAACCTTGTTGAAAACTATTTAAAATAAGTTTAATTACTTATTTTTTTATTTCAATTATCTTAGATTTAAACCTATCAGTTTTGTTTTTGTCATTTCAGCCACTGCATATTTTATTCCTTCTTTTCCAACACCACTGTTTTTAAATCCGCCAAATGGCATGTTATCAGTTCTAAATGTGGACTGTTTATTTATAAATACTGTTCCTGCTTCGATTTCTTTAGCACACCTCATTGCAGCCGAATAATCATTTGTAAATACTCCAGCCTGCAGGCCGTAATCTGTATTATTGGCAATGCCGATAGCTTCATCTAAATTGTTAACACGAATGATTGGTGCAACAGGACCGAATGTTTCATTTACAACCAGATCCATGTCGGATGTGACATTATCAATTACAGTAGCATGATAAAATGCCCCCTCACGAATTCCTCCTGCCAATATTTTTGCGCCGTCATTGACTGCATTATTAACCGTTTCTTCTACCTGTATTGCTGCTTTTTCAGATATCAAAGTTCCAAGAGTAGTTTTAGAATCCAAAGGATTGCCCATAACCAATTTTTCAGTTTCTTTTACTAATTTTTCACAGAATTCATCAGCAATGCCATTATCTATTATTATTCTTTTAACACCCATACACACCTGACCTGCATTTAAGAATGCTCCGTTGATAACACCGGTTACTGCTTTATCAATATCCGCATCATTTAATACAATCATCGGGTCATTGCCTCCAAGTTCCAAAGTGACTTTTTTCATGCCTGCTCTCTGAGATATCATCAGACCTGTTGTTATGCTTCCAGTAAATGAAATTTTATCAACATCTGGTGAAGATACAAGATAATTTCCAACCTCCGAACCGTATCCTGTTACGGTATTTACTGCCCCAGGAAACTCTTCATTTAAAAGTTCGCAAAATTTCATAACCGTTAATGGAGCTTCAGTAGGTGGTTTTACAATGACAGCATTCTTACATGCGATTGCAGGAGCTATTTTATGTATTGTTAAGTTTAACGGATAGTTAAATGGAGTAATTGCTACAACAACACCCAACGGCAAACGCTGTGTAAATGCAAAAAATCCTTTACCGTTAAGACCCGCATCCAAAGGTACGCTTTCACCATATATCCTCTTTGCTTCTTCTGCAGCAAGTTTTAATGTTTCAATTGACCTATCCAGCTCCATCAAAGATTCATTAATCGGTTTTCCAACTTCCAATGTCAATAATTCTGCAAATTCCTGACGCTTTTCTTTTAATTTTTCAACAACATTATAAAGTTTATTTGAAATTTTAAAAGCTGACATTTCAATTAAAACATCTTTAGCTTTATTTGCCTCCATAATGGCCAAATCAGCAGTTTGCAAATGTGCGATAGGAACTGTGTCAATTATTTCCCCATTGTACGGATTTTTAACTTCCTCCACATCATCACTTGAAACGTGTTTTCCTCCAATTAACATATCCATTCTATCACCTTAATTAATATTTTATATTCGGAATATAAAATATTCTCCTATGGAAACTAGCTATTTGAAAGATTTGATGCAATATCCACAATACCTCAAAAGAATTTAATATTTAAGCAGGTCTTTTGAAGTGGAAGATTACTTAAAATAAGTTTTAAGGTTCATTAATTGATTATTGAATTCATTGACTTCTTTTGACTGAATTTGACCGCTTAAATCATTTATATAATTATTATACATATAGATGGCCATCAAAACAACAACGAATATTCCACCAAAAAGTAAAATGAATTCTGCTGATGCCTGAGCATTATCATCCATTAAAATCCCCCCATCAATGTTGCGCCAAAAGTAGAGATAATGTAGAATATTCCAAAAGAAGCTCCAACAAGAGGTATGGAAAACTTAATTCCTTTCTTGATTTTCCCATACATTACAATACTGATAATGAATCCCACCAATACCGAATGAATCATCAGATAAATCTTCCCCACAATCGGAGCAGACAGGATAATTTCAGATTCCATCCCATAACTTTGCATGAAGCTAGAATAAACACTGATCATACCCATTGCAAAGGGTGTTGCAACAATAGCCGAAATTAATAAAAACATCACAGACATCATCACTGCAGATTTTCGCTCGCGTTTAAGTGCCATCAAATCTCTTAAATCTTCAGAAACATCTGACAGCACTGTTGAAATACTTGACCCGCTTTTTCTCCCATCAAGAATAATCCCAAATACCCTCTCCAATTCCTTTGATTTTAATCGCCTTCCCATTGCTCCCCATGATTCATCAAAATTCCTGCCCATGCGGATTTCAATGATTGTTCTTCTCATCTCATCATATAACGGACCTTCCCCGTACTGTGACATGTCCTCCATTGCATTTTCAAAACTGAGTCCTGCCTGCAGCATACTTGAGAGTTGTCTTAAAAAGTCAGGTGCAGTTCGTTCTATTTCCTGTGCTCGCTTTTCCTGTTGGACAATAACATGTGTGAAAAGACTAGGAATAACAAAAAATGGCAAAATCAATACTGAAACCGGCAAGTTTAGAATAGTTAATGTTACTGCCAAAATAATTTCACTCAGCAAAATAAAAATAATAAGTATGGCTAAAACTTTATTTGCATCTGTAAAAATAGCTCCACTTAGCAAAAATTCCTGCAATTTAGATAAATACTTTTCAGGTATAAAATTGTCAAAAAATATTGCTAAATCATTAATTATTTTGAATTTCATGAAATAATCTTAAATTTTGAAACATATAAAGTGATGGTTATATTTTAAAACAATTTTACAAGGTGAAAACAAGAGTTACAGCGATTACAAATTAAAACTCAAAATCTATGTTAATCTCAAACAAATTATCAGTTTGCACCAGTGCATTCAATAGTTTTTCATCCAAATCATCATTATTGCCATTATAGCCAATTTCACCAAAATATGAATGGGAAATTTCAACTCTAACAAAGAAATAGCATCTTTTTATTATCTTAGACAACAAATTGGAATAATCTTTACTCCATCCTTTCGAGTATAATCAAATTATCCCCAGTAATTATTGATAAAAAGATAAGTTTTCCCATTCCATTTTCCAAATTCTTTTTATTAATCAAATCATTTATTTAGTAAATTTTAAGCCCCTTTTTCTTCTTCTCCAACACCTAATTTAAATTCAATTAATCCATATCTCCAATCCCTCAAAGGAACTGCAAAATCCCCTCTAAATAATTTTGTAGTAATTTACTTGAATATTTTGTAGTAAATTTTTTAACAGTTTTGTAAAAATTGAAATATGCAGAACCATAGCATCATCTCATCCTACAGTTACCATTCTCCGTACTGTGATATGTCTTCGTCGTATTCAAAAAGGATGCCTTTGCCGTGTGCTTAAAAGCTATCTTAAAAAGTCAGACACTAATGGCCAATTTCCTGAACTATTTTTTCTTGTTGTAAATGAACATATGTAAAAAACATGATTATTGTAAAAAATGGGAAAAACTACAAAAGTAATGTCAAATTGAAGCGAGTTAAACTAATTACTAGAAAAATTTCTGTTGCGAGAATAAAAATTACTGCAATAGCTAAAACAGTACATACATCTGTAGAAATAACACTTCTTAATAAAAATTCACTTAATTTAGACAAATACCTCTCAAAAAACATTAGTGTCTAAAAATAAAGCTAATAATTAATTATTTTAAAATTCATGAAACAAAATCAGACTTTAAAAAAACATAAAAACTCAGTTAGAGCAAAAATCAAAATTACAAAAGAAAAATCCATTAAAAAATTTTATGAAAGATTAAAATATTCAAAAATATATTAATTATTAAAAAAGAATGGGAAAATTCATTGCTTGAAAGCAGCAACACCTCAAATACAATGATAAAAATTATTTAAAGAACATCAATTAACCCCATATTATTAGATATTTTTTTAATCCCAACTTTTTTTATTTATTGCTTTTTCATTTGTAAAACGCTTACTAAATCTTTGTTAAACAAATACAACAAATTAAGAAATAATTTAAATTTTTATTTTATTGTAATGCATTCATTAGGACAGACATCCGCACAGGTTTCACAGTAGCTGCATTCCTCAGGATCATTGATTTTTAATTTTCCGTCTTCAAGAATTAAAACTTCCATCGGACACACATCTGTACAGTCTCCACAATCGTCACATTCATTAAAGTTTATTGTAATTTCAGCCATTTTTTAACCTCCTAAAAACAATTAAAAAAAAAAAAAAAAAAAAGTATGTTTTTTAACATACTTTATGTCCGCAGCATTTTTCCGGATCATGTGGAACGTTTGGGTCATGATGGTCAGGATAAGGTTTTCCACATGTCAACGGACCCCTTCCACGAGCAGAACCACAACATCCGCCCATTCGTTTATTGTGATTTAATATTGAATCTATATCTAAATTCTTTACTTCCCCCATGAGTTCTATTGTTTTGCTGTGGCATTTTGGACACATTTCATGTTCACCATTTAAGGTTATCCAGTTGAAACCACATTCTTTGCAAACATATTTTAAATTATCTGCCATTTAATCATCTCCTTAAATTCTGCACATTCCTCTTCCCTGTAGGGGAGATCCGCATTCTGGACATGTTTTAGTTCTGCAAGGAATACCTCTGATTTTAGGTTCTTCATAACCACAATTAGGACATTTGCATTTGTTCGGTGAATTTCCACGAATATTCTTTGAATTTAAATTTTGAATATTCTCAGATCCGCAATCAGGACAAGATTCATATATCTTCTCAGGATTTGACCATTGGAATCCACAATCTTGGCACAAATATTTATTTTGATCTATCATAATATCACCTCTAACTACAACAATTTTTTTGCCTTCAATTAATGAAATGGCCAGTTTATGCCTTGCAGAATTTAAAATTCTATGAAATGTTGATTGAGAAATACCCATAAATTCCGCGGCGTCTACCTGTTTAATATTGCGATAGTCTTTAAACCTTATAGCTTCAAATTCATCAACAGATAATTCAATCGGCACTTCATTTTTATTCAAATTATACCTATGGCATTCAACTACTCTTCTCATTCTTCTGGGCCTTACCATAATATTCTCCCCAATACATGTTAGGTATTATGAATATATATTCATAACTATTTATAAACCTTTCGTGAAAGCAACATTATAGATTTAAAAAAAATTGATAAAATAAAATACCTTAGTTTTTAGCTTTAGAAAAACACTTCGAGATTAACCATTCCTAAAGACTTGCATGATTTACACAAAACAATAGAATAATAATCGATTAATCAATTTTTAATGGCAAATCACCGATAACGTCAGCTTTTTTTGAAATAGCAACCGTATCTTCCAGGCGCACTCCGAATTTCCCTTCCAGATATATTCCAGGTTCAACTGTTATAACCATGCCTTTTTCAATTATTGTTTCATCACGGGATGAAAATACTGGAGTTTCATGAATATCCAAACCTAAACTATGGCCGGTTGAGTGAATATATTTATCACCGTAACCATATTCAGCAATGATGTCGCGAGCTACCTTATCCACCTCACAACATTTTAAACCTGGTCTGATTGCTTTAACTGTTTTATCATGAGCTTCTGCGACGATATCCCAAATTTCCTGTTGGGATTCACTATAAACCACCGTACGAGTATTATCCGAACAGTATCCCTCAAAGATTGCACCCCAATCTATTAAGACTGGCCGGCCTAATTTTTTAGCCTGGGGAATTGCATGAGGAAGGCTTGAATTAGGTCCGCTTGTTACAATTGTGTCAAATGATTCTCTTGAAGCACCATTTTCAATCATGTGCCGAACAAGATCAAATGCCACCGCTTTTTCAGTGCTTTTATTATTCAATATATCCAATTGCAAAAAAGATTTTTGGGCAATTTCAGTCGCTTTTGTGATTTTTTCAATCTCTGAATCTGTTTTAATCATACGCTGCTTATCAATGTATGTTTGTGAAGATATTTCAAAATCGTCCTTGAACTTAGCATAGGTGCTGTAAGGCAGTGCCGGCTCAATTGCAAGATTTTCAATACCTTCTTTTTTCAACTCCTGTATCATCACATCATATGATTCATATTGTTTAACATTTATTGTTGAATCGCGAACTGCCAATTCCATATCCATTTCAGATACATAAATTATGGGATTTTCTTTAATAATGCAAAAAGCAAAACTTGTCGGTTTATATTTGGAAATGTATTCAACATTTGTGAATTGTGTAATTAAATAAGCTTGAATATCATCTTTTTCCAGGTCTTTTAAAATATTGTTTACATGTAAGTCCATGTTTAATAATTTAGAAAAAAGTATTATAAAAAAATAAAGGATAATTTTATTAAAGTTAAATTAGATATTTTAAGAACATGTTTAAATTTACAAGTAGTGAAGTAAGAGATTTGATAATTGCATTTATCGTCATTTCTCTCAGTTTTGCAATAGTAAATGGTGGAAGAGATACTTCCGCAGTTCTCGCCATTTTGCCAATTGTTATGGTTGGTGTGGGGGCAGGGTTTATTTTACACGAGCTTGGACATAAATTTGTCTCAATGAAATACGGATATTGGGCAGAATTTAAACTTTGGCCTGAAGGATTAATATTTGCACTTGTCAGTTCATTTCTAGGCTTTGTGTTTGCAGCTCCAGGTGCTGTATATACCTATGCAGATTACATGACTGATGAGATTAACGGTAAAATATCAATTGCAGGACCTATTGTCAATATTATTCTTGCATTAATATTTTTAGCAATAGCAGTGGCAATGTATCCATCTGCATTGTACTTTGAAACTTCCGCATTAATATTTATCATTTGTTCTGTCGGTTATTCCATTAACAGTTTCCTTGCTGCGTTTAATTTAATTCCGATTGGAAACTTGGACGGATCTAAAGTATTAACATGGAACTTTGGAATCTGGATTATTACAATTGCAATTGCAGGCATTATGACATTAATGTCTATGACAGTAGGTGTTGAAAGTATTGTAAGATTAATTATAGGATTATAAAATGACTGAAAAACTAACTTACTTTGAAGGAACACACCGGGTTATCGCTCCGAAAAAAACAGTTGAAATTAACTGGAACAAGTTAAAAACTGCGGGAATTACCCGTATTGCAGATATTTCAGATTTGGACAGAATTGGAATGCCTATTTTTAGTGCAATAAGGCCCACTGCAGAAGACGGTGCAGTTAGCATTTATGGTGGAAAAGGAATTTCAAAAGACCATGCGAAAGCTTCAGCAATGATGGAAGGTTTTGAGAGATATTCTGCTGAAAAGCAGGAAAACGATAAAACCATAATTGCAACAATTGAAGAGATAAGTCAGAAAGGAAAGTATATTGATCCCAAATCTTTGAATTTGCCGCAAAAATATGAGAAAGAAGATATTGCACAGACACCTTTAGAATGGAGTTTGTCCAATGATTTGATATCCGGCGATGAATACTATGTTCTTTCAAATGCAGTATTCCATCCCTATAACCATGATAACAATGTTGAAAGCTTCTTTAAATCAAACACAAATGGACTTGCCTCAGGAAATATTTTAGATGAAGCCATTTTACATGGAATATTCGAAGTGATTGAAAGAGATGCCTGGAGCATCTTTGAATTGACACATAAAAATTATTCACAAATTAATTTGGACAGCATCGAAAGTGAACTGATTAATAATATTCTTGATAAATTCGAATCAAACGGAATTAAAATCAAGTTAATGGATTTCACAGCAGACATTAAGGTTCCAACAATAGCTGCTTCAGCAGATGATACCGTTACAAAAGATGCCGGTTTATTGACATTGGGTATGGGAACACACCTTGATCCGGAAGTTGCAATCCTAAGAGCCTTAACCGAAGTTGCGCAAAGCAGAGCAACACAGATTAACGGTGCCCGCGAAGATACTGTAAGAGCTGATTTTGCACGTGAAGCAGGTTATGAGCGAATGAAAAGAATCAATAAATATTACTTTAAACAAGAAGAAAAGCAAATTAACCTTCAGGATATTGAAAATAAATCCGCAACATCAATTAATGAAGATATTGATATTGTAAAAGAAGAATTAATGGCTAATGACATTAAACAAATTTTATACACTGATTTAACAAGACCCGAACTTGATGTGAGTGTTGTTAGAGTCATAATTCCAGGAATGGAATTGTACGCACTTGACCAAAGCCGTGCAGGATACAGATTCTTGAGAGTATGATAAAATGGTTAAAGTCATAATTTACACCGGATTATCCCTTTCTTTTGATGAAGCCAAAAGTATTTTGGATTCCAACGGAGATATCGAAGTAATTTATAAAAGACCTATAAAGCGGGGAGACTTAATCCACGACATTAAAGAAAATCCTGACATAATAGGAATAATTGACGGAGTATTCCATCAAAATTCCGCTGTCGGACATAGGGAAATTCTTGATGTGATGAAAAGAGGAATTAAGGTATTTGGCGCTTCCAGCATGGGCGCGCTTAGAGCATCGGAACTGGATAGCTTAGGAATGGAAGGCATTGGTTATTGTTATAATGAATATGCAAGCGGAAATATCACTTCAGATGATGATGTTGCAGTAATGCTTGATTCAGAAACCTTGGAATCCCTTTCAGTTCCGCTAATAAGTATGGACTATGTATTTACAAATGCAGTTGGGGAAAATATCATAACCCCTGATGAGAAAGAGGAATTAATCAGGATTACCAAAGAAACCTATTATCCTAAGAGAAACTACGCTAAAACTTTATCCGAATCAGGTTTAAACGAGAATAAAAAAGCTAAACTTGTTGATTTTATTCGAACTTCCAAGGATATTAAAAAAGAAGATGCTAAAGAATTAATCCTCCATATTAAAAAACTGATAGAATGAGACTAAATGATAAAATCAATATTGTCATAGACATTTTAAAAGATAGAAATGTTGCAATCGGCTTTTCGGGAGGAAGCGATTCCACACTGATTGTTTATTTAGCTTCACAAATCGCAAAAAACACTCTTGCAATAACAATCGACAATCATCTGATGCCTACAGGTTTTGTTGAACATACAAGAAAAATGGCAGAATCATTTGGAATCGAACATGAAGTTATTGACATTGATTTTTACAGAGATGCTGATTTTTTAGAAAATACCTCCAAAAGATGCCATACCTGCCGCAGCCTAATGTATAGCACAATTAAAAAGCTTGCCATAGATAGGGGATTTGATTATATCTGTGACGGCAACAACATTAGCGATTTAGTTGATGACCGCCCAGGAATATTAGTTACTTATGAAAATGATTTTAAAACCCCCCTAATCAAAGCAAAACTGACCTCACGAGAGATTCATGAATATTTAGATAAAAACAACATTCCTTATTCCAAATCAACCACCTGTCTTGCAACCAGAATTCCTACAAATACTCCAATAACACAAGAAAAAATCGAAAAAATCAGCTATTGCGAAGATTATATCTTATCCAATACAGGATGCGAAATTGTTAAAGTTAGAGATCATGGAATCTTTAGTCTATGTGAAGTTGACAATGTAGATGAAATAATTGGTGAGAACAAATATAAACAAATTAACGATGAATTAAAAAACAAGGGTTATGAAAAAATAGCTTTAAATTTATCAGGAATTAAAAATAATGAAGACATAATTCTCGGCCTAAATGAGGGCGACTTCTCATACAAACTACCATTCACAATAAATATTGAAGATACAGAAAAACAGCTGGAAAATGAAATCATCTTTAAAACAGATGAAAAAATAGAAGTGAAAAATATTGAAATATTTGACAGCGGACTAATTGAAGGAAAACACTTTAATAGTTATGAAAATGCACTAGAAAGATTTATGGAAATCTTGCCTAATTTAAGAAGAAACATTTAGTTTCTCATTTCCCTATATTTTTTTAAAACAATATCCGGAGTTTCAATACTTTGATTAAATGTTGTTGAGAATTCTTTAGGTTCAAAACCTTCATCGACTTTCCTTAAATTCTCCAAATAAAGAGAATTACCATCAATTTTAAAACCAACATCATCAGCCGAAACAGAAATCAGATTTATCTCAAGTTTTGAAGCTTTTTCAAGGACTTCGTCTGCTTTAACCTCATAGGTCAGATTTAAGGTTTTATGAGGCATGATTTCATTAATTGTTCTTTTGATAACTGAATCAAATAGCTCCAAAAATTTGACGGCAGGAGGCATATCATTAGCCCACCAATAAGTAAGAACCGAGTTTAAAACAATGTGGTGTTCTGAAAAATCATCATATAATCTTGCACGAACACCTACACTTGCATCATCAACAACTTTAATTACCAATACTGGACTAACCGCCATTATACCACTATTCGTGAGGAACTAATGCTTTAATTAAATCACTAGCTCTTACAAGACCAACTAACTCGCCTTCAACACCAATAACTGGAATTTGTTCAATGTTTAAAGATTTCATCTTTTTAGCACAGTCAGAAACTTTAGTTTTTGAATTGGCTACTTCGACGTTATTTATTGCAACATCACAAACTAGCTTATCAGTGAATTTTAAACGGTTTTTCTCGATGTATAAAACTGAAGTACTGTCCCAGGACCATTTGTCTCCTTCAGTACCTACAGTGGAACTGTGTTCACTTCTTTCAGATATAATTTCAATTTCAGAAATGAAATCTGTTTCAGTTAAAATTCCGGATAATTTAGCATCGTCGTCAAGCGCTAAAACTGATTTTAAACCAAACTGGTTCATAGTTTCAAATGCAACGTTTAATGGGGTTTTCTCCCAAGTAGTTGGAACGGTTGTAATCATATAATCTTCAACAGCGTCACTGATTTCAGTCTTGGTCAAAGCATTAGATACCAAGTCAAAAGAGGTAATAATACCTACTAATTCCCCTTCATCATCCACTACAGGAACTCGTCTAATATTATTTTCCATCATTTTGCGAGCGGCAACAACAACATCATCACCAGGACTAACAGTAATCAAATCCCTGCTCATCAACATTGCAATTTGTTCTTCATCAGGATTATTAATTAAATCTGACCTGGTCACTACACCTACCAAAATGTTAGTGTCTCCTTTGACAACCGGCAATACTGCTTTTTTTTCTTTTCTCATTAAGTCTAAAACTTTATCCCTGTTGCCCGGAACAGAAACTGTAACTACATTTTTAGACATTGTTCTTTTAACTAACATAAAAAACACCTTTTATAAAAAATACAATAATAATCGGCAAATAAGATTAATGAATTACAAGTACTGCGCATTTAGCTGAATTAACAACTTTATCTGCAACACTGCCCATAATAAATCTATCAAATCCGGATTTACCTGAACTACCCATTACAATCAAATCAACATTTTCTTCTTTGGCAACCTCTAAAATAATTTTAGCAGGTGAACCTTCTCTAACCACATGAGTAATTTTCAAATTATCTTCGTTTAATTTATCAAATTCTTTAAGATTTTCTTCAGATCTTTCTTTTAAAACTTGATTTAATTGGTATACTTCATCATCTAATGGAAGTCCGTTAACAAAATTATTTTCTGTAACGCTCAGCGCTATTATTTCAGCTCCAGTCATCTTTGATAAAAACAAAGCGTGTTTTTGAGCTTTTTTTGCAAATTCGGAACCATCAGTTGGAACCAATATTTTTTTATACATTATTAACATCTCCCATAATATACAGATTCATATCCATTATATTATATGATGGTCTTTTTTATTAATCATACATAATATATTTTTTGTTTCGCACCTGTTTATAATGTTCAAATAAGGATTTTTTGAATATGATTTAAACACTGCAAATTCGGCAAAATGACTTTCAGCTATCATGGATTTTTGAATAATGTTGTTAATTCCAAAGTCAGATATATTTGTTGTAGCCATTTTTAAAAGTTCACAGGGATCAATATAGTTTTTATAATAAACCGACATCACTTTTAAGCTGAATTCCAATTCACGAAGCATATTCGGTGAATTGAGCATTACATTATCGCTTCCAAGAAGCGGCCTTAAACCCAAATCAATCATTTTATTTAAAGGAGCTATGCCTACATTTAATGATGCATTAGCTCTCGGACATACAACAACATTTTGATTTGAGTTTGAAACCAACTCCAAGTCATTATTTTTCGGATTGGTAAGGTGAACCAATTGGGAAAAGTTGCTTGCAACTCCTTTTTCAATTTCACTTAATCCGCAGCAATTAATAGATTCTATTTGATTAGATTCGGATTCCGCTACATGAATTGATGAAATTTTACCTGCCTTTTCACATTCCTCGGAGATTATTTCGCCAACTTCAGCTGTGATTTCGCCAAAACCGCTTGGCGCAATACCTTCGGCAACTTTAAGAATTTTGCGAATAGCTATTCTGACTTTATGCAAATCAGGATCTTCACCGTAAAAACTATCGTCACGGCCCAAAATAATCGGTTTTATCGGAATGTCTTTAGAAGCTTCCTTTAAAAGTTTTACTCCTTTTATTCCGCCTTCACGATAATCAATAAAATGAGTAGTGCCGCTATAAACCATATCCCACATTGAAGACTTCATTGCATCTGTTAATTCATCATCCTCTGCATTGGCTAAGGCA
This sequence comes from Methanobrevibacter sp., assembly GCF_030539875.1. Classification (NCBI taxonomy): domain Archaea; kingdom Methanobacteriati; phylum Methanobacteriota; class Methanobacteria; order Methanobacteriales; family Methanobacteriaceae; genus Methanobrevibacter; species Methanobrevibacter sp. Next base: position 38,091 of record NZ_JAUNXI010000001.1, on the reverse strand, counting down.
ACATGTTTAACACCATGAGGAGGTTTAACCATTTCACTTAAGGACAAACCATACCCCTCATCTTTAATAATAGAATCGCCAATATGAACATGACCATTTATAAAAGACGGGCAAACAACAGCACCCTCAACATCGATAATTTTGCCTTCAGCAGATTCCTTTCCAATTTCAATGATTTTTCCATCATCAACAACAATATTTTCACGGGAAGGAATTAAATCTCTGCCTTTTAATATGATTCCGTTAGATATAGTAAACATTAAAGGAAAATCTAATTTTTTTTATTAATAAATTTTAGCATTCATTAGATTTATTAAATTAAAAATTAAATATAAAACTGTAAGAAATATAAAATTTCTTTCATACAGGATATTACTTTTTAAACAAACAAGGTGATATTATTAACACCAATGAAATACGGTACTTTTACAGGAACATTATAAAAACTGGTAAAGTGTACAGAGTTAAATATAATAATAAAGATTATGGTGAGTTTAAGAAGTTATCGGATGCATTATATGAAAGAGATGCCCTGTTTTTTTGTAATTTTGATTATGATTTGCTTGTTGAATGCGACTTAGAAAACAAGTATGAACATATGGATTTGCCACCATTTCCAGAAAAAAGACCGAAAGGCAGAATTAAGGGGACAAAATTCAATAAAAATGAAAGAGAAGGCGAAATCCTATTTAACCATAAACTTAAAAAATTCTACATCCAAAAAGGTGAAGAAATCATCGGCCAATATGATACAATGACTGAAGCTTTCTACTACAAAAAGTTGTTGATGGACAATGATTGGGACAAAAACATCTTAAAATCACATATAACTGAAAAAATTGAAGTTAACACAGTTATTGACTCGGCAACAAAGTATAAAGTAGAATTAAACTTCTGTCCAAAATGTAAAAGCAGGCTTAAAATTGGTGTAAAAGAATGTCCTTCATGTGGAATCAACATAGAAGAATATTTGTATCAAAATTAAAAAGATGATAGAGATAAGTTATTATTCTCCATCAACATAGTCATTTAAAGATTTAACATTGATTTCATTATTTTGAACAGCCTGAATAGCATTTAAAACTGCTCTTGCTCCTGCCAAGGTAGTAACATATGGAATGCCAAGTTCAATAGCCAAACGTCTAATAATATAACCGTCCTGAGCGGACTGTTTGCCTTCTGAAGTGTTAATAATCAAATCAATCTCATTGTTTAAAATAGCATCCCTGATATTAGGAGATCCCTGAGATACCTTTAAGATTTTTTCAATAGAATCAAGACCTGTAGCATCAGCAGTACCGTTAGTTCCTATAAGGTCAAATCCTAAATTAGCTGCTTTCTCAGCAATAGGTCGGATTTTCTTTTTATCATTTTCTTTAACGCTGATAAATATTTTACCCTTTTTAGGCAATTCCATTCCTGCTGAAAGCTGTGATTTGTAAAATGCCATTCCATAATTTTCATCAATACCTATACTTTCACCGGTAGATTTCATTTCAGGACCTAAGACAGTATCAGATTCTGGAAGTTTTAAGAATGGGAATACAGATTCTTTTACAGCAACATGATTAATTCTAATCTCTTTTGTTAAATCGAAGTCTTTTAATTTAGCACCTTGCATAATCCAAGTTGCAACTTTGGCTAATGGAACTCCAATAGCCTTACTTACAAATGGAACTGTTCTACTTGCACGAGGATTTGCTTCAATGATATAGACCATCTCTTCATCAAGTTTAACCGCATACTGAATATTCATTAAACCTTTAACATCAAGTTCAAGAGCCAATTTGGTGGAATGTTCACGAATAGTATCTAAAATATGTTCCGGAATAGTTTGAGGAGGTATTACACAAGCCGAATCCCCTGAGTGGACACCAGCTTCTTCAATGTGTTCCATGATTCCTGCAATAAATACGTCTTCACCATCACATAGAATATCCACATCAAGCTCAACAGCATCTTCTAAGAATTTATCAACTAAAATCGGGTGTTCCGGAGATACTTTTACAGCCTCTTTCATATATTCCTCAAGCTCAGCATTATCATAAACAATTTCCATTGCTCTGCCACCAATCACATATGACGGACGAACGAGTACTGGGAATGTGATTTTTTCTGCAATTTCCTTTGCCTCTTCAAAAGAATTGGCTGTTCCGTAGGGAGCCTGATGAATGTGCAACTTTTCTAAAAGCCCTGCAAATAATTCCCTGTCTTCTACTCTATCAATGCTCTCATATGGAGTGCCCAATATTTTAACACCTGCATTTGCTAAAGGAACCGCCAGATTAATGGATGTTTGACCACCAAACTGAACTATGACCCCGTCCGGTTTTTCCTGTTCAATTACGCCCATTACATCTTCAAATGTAAGTGGTTCAAAGAACAATTTATCGGAAATATCATAATCAGTACTTACAGTTTCAGGGTTGTTATTGATTAAAATTGTTTCAATGCCCTCTTCTTTTAAAGCCAGTGAAGAATGTACGCAACAGTAATCGAATTCAATACCCTGACCAATTCTAATAGGTCCTGCTCCAAGAATTACGACTTTCTTCTTGTTTGTAGATGTAAGTTCATTACCTACATCGTAGCTGCTGTAGTAATAAGGAGTTTTTGCTTCAAATTCAGCAGCACAGGTATCTACCATTTTATATGACTGTTTGATGTTGTGTCTTGAAAGTAAATTTCCAATATATTCTTCAGTCTGACCTGATAAAACGGCCAAGCGTTTATTGGAGAAACCTAATTGTTTAGCTTTTCTTAAATAATCTCTGTCATTTAACTTTTCAGCAGTTACGTCATTTTCAAACTCAACAATATTTCTTATTTTGTATAGGAAGAAATTATCGATATGAGTGAGTTCCCTTATTTTATCAATATCCATTCCATCTTTAATGGCAGAATAAATCTGGAAATATATCTCATCGGTAGGATGTGCAAGGTCTTCTTCAGTATAATCAATATACTCCAAACCGTCAAAGCCCATATCAAGAGATCTGATTGCTTTTTGGAATGCTTCTTCAAAAGTTCTTCCAATAGCCATCACTTCACCTGTCGCCTTCATTTGAACTCCGACTTCATGGCTTACACCCTTAAATTTATCAAATGGCCATCTTGGAATTTTAATAACAACATAATCAATAGCCGGTTCAAAGGAAGCCGGTGTTTCTTTTGTAATATCATTTTTAATTTCATCCAAAGTTAAACCCAAAGCTATTTTAGAAGAGATTTTAGCAATAGGATAACCGGTTGCCTTAGATGCAAGCGCACTGCTTCTGGATACACGAGGATTTACTTCAATGACTTTGTATTCATCAGTTTCAGGGTTAAGCGCAAATTGAATATTACATCCACCTCTGATTCCCAAAGCCCTGATGATTTTAATTGATGCGTCACGCATTGCCTGAATTGTTTCATCACACAAATTTTGAATAGGGGCAACAACTACACTGTCTCCTGTGTGAATTCCCATAGGATCAATGTTTTCCATAGTACACACAATAATACAGGTGTCTTCTTTATCCCTCATTACTTCGAATTCGATTTCTTTCCAACCAAGAACGGATTCGTCAATGAGAACCTGATTAATGAAACTCATGTCCAATCCATGAGTGGCAATTTCAATTAATTCTTCTTCGTTGTGAGCCACTCCTCCACCAGTACCTCCCAATGTAAATGCCGGCCTTACAATAACCGGATAACCAATGTCTTTAACTGATTCAAGAGCCTCTTCTACGCTTTCAACTGCATGACATTTAGGGATTTCCTCACCAATCTCATCCATAAGATTGGCAAATAAGTCACGGTCTTCAACATCTTTGATTGTTTGAACATCAGAACCTAGAACTTTGATTCCCTCAAGCAAACCCAAATCTCCAAGACCTGTTGCAATATTTAATCCTGTTTGTCCACCCATAGTCGGCAATATGGAATCCACTTTTTCCTCTTCAATAATCTTAGCAACGACTTCGGGAGTTAATGGTTCTGTATAAACAGTATCTGCCATATCAATATCAGTTTGAATAGTAGCTGGATTACTGTTAACAAGAACTGTTTCAATTCCCTCTTCCCTTAATGATTTACATGCTTGTGATCCTGAATAATCGAACTCAGCGGCTTGTCCAATTTGAATAGGTCCAGAACCAATAATTAATACTTTTTTAATATCCTTATCAACTGGCATATTATAATCCTCATTAAATTTTTTAATATTCACCCATCATCTGATTAAATTTGTCAAAAATATCTCTTGTATCATTTGGACCTGGTCCTGCTTCAGGATGGTACTGTATACAATGTAATGGCAATTCTTTATGAGAAATTCCTTCCGGAGTTCCATCATTTAAGTTAATTTGAGTTAAAACCAAATCAGTTTCATTTAATGACTGCTTATCTATGGTAAATCCATGGTTTTGTGAAGTAATAAATACCTTTCCTGTTTTTAAATCTTTAACCGGCTGATTTTCTCCCCTGTGTCCAAATTTCATCTTATATGATTTTGCTCCAAAGGATTTAGCAATTAACTGTTGACCCATACAGATGCCGAAAATCGGCAGTCTGTTGGATAATTTTTTCATAGTTTCAATAGTTTCAGACACCCTGTCAGGATTTCCAGGTCCTGAGGTAATCATTAATCCCCTTGGAGAATAATCCAAAACAGTTTTATAATCAGTATCGTAAGGGAATAAAACAACACCAATATCCCTTTCTAAAAATGAGTTAATAATGTTCTTTTTAACACCGCAATCAATTAAAGCAACCTTTTTATCAGCATCTTCATTGAAAACTTTAATCTCTTTAGTAGAAACTAAAGGAACAACATCCTTATCTTCAATACTTGGTTGTGCACGCGCCATTTCAAGCAATTTGTCATCAGAGATATCTTCAGTTGTTATTGCTGCTTTAAGTGAACCTTTTTCACGAATTTTAAGTGTTAAATCACGGGTATCAATTCCGCTGATTCCCGGAGTTTTAAATTCTTTTAAAAAATCGTCCAATGTTTTTTGAGGCCCGAAATTGGAAACCTCACGACAGACTTCACGACAAACAAATCCTTCTACTTGAATTTTATCTGACTGATACCACTTCTCACTTACACCATGATTACCTTCTAAGGGATAAGTGGACATTAAAATTTCTCCTTTAAAAGACGGATCAGTTAAAGATTCAGTATAACCACCCATACCTGTTGAAAAAACAAGTTCTCCTAATTTAGTGGTTTCATAACCGAATGATTCTCCTCTTAAAACAGTACCATCTTCCAAAGCTAATTTAGCCATTTTCACCATTAAATCACCATCATAAAAAAATAATATTACATTCTATCTTTAATATATATTATTTTACTATATTATAATGGTATTGTTTTTAGACAAAATCCGATTATTAAAAAATAATAAAATATCCGAATTTATCCTAAAAAACAGAACAATAAGATTAAAAAAAATAAATGGAAAATGGATAAAATCCAAATTACCTATTTAATTTTCATGCTGAAATTTAGACTTCTTGATGAATGGGTCAAAGCACCAATTGAAATAATGTCCACACCATATTCAACATAATCCATAATATTATCTTCAGTAATACCGCCAGACACTTCAATTAAAGAGTTTTGACGAATGTCTAATCTTTCAAGCTCTTTGATGACATTTTTAACTTCATCCCCACCCATATTATCAAGCATGACAATATCTGCCTTATTTTTTACACATTCAACAGCATCAGACAATGTTTCAACTTCAATTTCAATTTTTTTAGAAAAGCTAGTGTTTTCTTTTGCTTTTAAAAGAGCATCCAACGGAGATTTAGAGACTGCAATATGATTGTCCTTAATCAAAACCATATCATCCAAACCAAAACGATGAGTATCGGCTCCGCCCACTTTTAAAGCATACTTATCAAATTTAGCTATTGCAGGAGAAGTTTTGCGAGTTCCAGCTATTCTAACATCATAATCCTTAACTAAATTAGAATAATAATTAGCAGCGCTGGCCACACCACTCATCCTCATTGACAGATTTAGTGCAGTTCGTTCAAGAAGCAGAATAGTTCGCGCATCACCTTTTAGAGACATCAATAAGTCATTTTTTGAAATTTCACACCCGTCATTTAACCAGAATGTGACTTCAATCCCATGTTCTTCAAATAATTCTTTAATAATGCCCATTCCTGCCAAAATACCTTCATCTTTTGAAATAATATATGCATCAACTTCCAAATCATTTTCTACAATAGCTTCAGAAGTAATATCTCCAAATCCTTTATCTTCATCAAGCATATATTCAATAATTTTATCCAAAAAAATCACCATAAATTTAATTATTATAGTTAATATATACTATTTTTATAATATAAAATAAGTGATTTGATGGAAATTATATTTTTAGGAACATCCTCAGCAGTGCATTCATATACAAGAAATCATCCTGCAATTGTTTTAAAAGCATTTGGAGAAACCATGTTATTTGATTGTGGTGAGGGAACACAAAGACAGCTAATTTTTGCTAAAGTAAGCCCTATGAAAATATCCAAAATATTTATTAGCCATTATCATGGCGACCATATTTTAGGCCTTCCGGGACTCCTGCAATCTATGAATTTTAGAGGAAGGGAGAATAAATTAACTATATACGGTCCGAAAGGATTGGATAACTTAAAAAATATGATATTTGGACTGGGATATTCTAAAATTGAATTTCCAATTGAATTTATCGAAATTGGCTCACAGACCATTGAAAGCTGTGACGAATATATTATTAAGTCCCAGATGGTCAATCACAATGTTCCAAGCTTAGCATATTCCCTTGAAGAAATTAAAAAACCCAGATTTCTTCGCCAAAAAGCTATTGAATTAGGCGTGCCTGAAGGACCTGATTTTGGGCGCCTGCACAATGGTGAGGAAATTGAAGTTGAAGGAAAAATCATTAAACCGGAACAGGTATTGGGCCCTCCAAGAAAAGGCAATAAATTAACTTATTCAGGAGACACCGCCCCTTGTGAAGAGATGATTTCATTTGCTGAAGATTCAACACTACTTATTCATGAATCAACATATGTAAGTGAAGATGCCGACAAAGCAGAGGAGAATTTCCATTCAACATCTGCAGATGCTGCAAAAATAGCCAAATTATCAAATACAAAACAGCTGGTTCTAACCCACTTCAGCACCAGATACACAACAACAGACACTTTAATTAAAGAAGCAAAAGAAATTTTTGAAAAAACCAGATTAGCAAAAGATTTTATGAGAATAGAGATTTAAACCGATTATTATGAATATTCCAATAACAATCCCCAATCCAACAGCTACATTCATTTATATTTTAATAGTCATAATCGGCACATCCGTTGCAACAAGAGTGATTGCATATCTTATGAATAGAATGAAGCGTTTCCATGATAATAAAGCCGCAATTTACCTAATGAGAGATATAATCAATTATGTAATCTATTTTATAGCTTTAATGACAATTTTACAATTTTTTGGAATAAATCTTGCCGGAATTTTATTGAGTTTAGGAATTGTAGGTATCGGCGTGAGTTTTGCTGCTAAAGATATAATATCAAATTTATTTTCAGGAATAATTTTAATTGTTATGAAAAGCATTCAAGTTGGAGATACAATTGAAATAAAAAACAACAAAGGTGTTGTTGAAATGCTCAATCTTAGATCAACAATTCTTGTTGATGATGGCGGAATTAAAGAAATTATTCCAAATTCAACATTAATAACCACTCCGTATTTACATTATAGAGCTCCTGAAAAATATAGGATAGACATACAAACCGGACTGGCATTGAATATTGACATTGAGGAATTTAAGGAATATATCACCAAAAAAATTTCAGAGTATGACTGGATAGTAAAAGATCCCGAACCTGTTGTGAACGCCATAAGCATCAACAATGAAGAAAGTAATCTGAAAGTATCATTTTGGGTGAAAGATATTAATAGTAAAAGTAAATATAAATTAATTATCACTAATGAAATTAGAAAATATATACAAATGGGTGAAAAAAATGAATAATTCCCTTCAAGATGAAATTTTAAAATTAAAAAAGGAAAAAAATGCAATAATTCTTGCACATAACTACCAGCCGAAAGAAGTTCAAGAGATTGCAGATTTCCTTGGAGATTCATTAGAATTATGTATAAAAGCTTCTAAAATTGAAGATAAAGATTTAGTTATCTTCTGCGGTGTGGACTTTATGGCGGAAACTGCATATATCTTAAATCCCGATAAGAAAATTGTCATACCGACCCTCGAAGCTGAATGTCCAATGGCTCATATGCTACCTGAAGAGGTGCTTTTAAAAGCAAAAGAAGAACACCCTGATGCAGGAGTTATTCTTTATGTAAACAGTATTGCTGAAGCCAAACAGCATGCAGATACTTTATGCACATCAGCCAATGCAGTAAAAGTTACAGAAAGTTTACCCCATGATAAAATATTATTCGGACCTGATAAAAACCTGGGAAACCATGTAGCTGACAAGCTTGACAAAGAAATCATCCATGTTCCGGAAGACGGCCATTGCTACGTGCACAGATTGTTCCATGTTGAAGATGTTGAACTTAAAAGACAACAATACCCTAATGCAGAAATAATCTGCCATCCGGAATGTGATATAAAAGTTCAAAAAGCATGCGATAAAGTAATGTCCACCGGAGGAATGTTAAAATATGTTGCTGAAAGCGAAAAAGAGGAATTTGTAATTGGAACTGAAATTGACATGATTACAAGAATCCATTCTGAAGCGCCAGGCAAAAAACTATATCCTCTGCTTGAAGGGGCAATTTGTGAAACAATGAAACTGCACACACTTGATAAGATAAGAGATGCACTTGTAAACGAGGCTCCGGAAGTTGTTCTGCCAAAAGATGTTGCGGACAAATCAAGAAAGGCAGTCCAGCACATGCTTGATGCATCAAAATAAAGTAAGGCTAATTTAAATTAGCTTAACTTTCTTATTTTTTATTTATCGCCAAATCACATATCTTCCAAAAAACTGGATAAAAACAGGGTCATTTCTATTTCTTCACGGGCAATAAAATCATTTAATCTGAATTTTGAAACCTCACTTTGGAAAGGATATAACCTATCTTCAAAATACATTTTAATTATCAGACCTTCCTCATTAACTGAAGTTTCTTCATTTAAATTATCGGCTAAAAACTTTATTTGATTAGGAAACAGTCCGGACACTTCATATTCAATGAATTTGGAATTGTTTTGCCCGCCGTAATCTGAAATTTTAACAATCATGAAAAATTCTCCATAAATTCATTTAGGTCATCAGAAATGGTTTCCAATTCATTAAAGCATAAATGCCCTAAATCAGAATCCATAATTATCATCTGAGAAGATTCAATCATTTTAGACATAGGGATTGCGTCCAGTTCAGGAGGAAAATGAGGGTCCTGCTTTGAAGCTATTATCAGGGTTTTTGATTTAACTTTATCCAAATCATTTTCAACATCAAAATTCATGCAGGCCTTATTACAATATTTTAAATCATAAATATCGGTTTCAATACTTTCATTGCCGAAATTCTCAAATTCCTCACTTAATTCAAGATTAGACATTTGCCTTAAAGCCTCTTTAGACAATCCAAAATTAAATTCTGCCAAGCTGGCAATTCTTAATGTCCTAATTAAAGAGTAAGTTAGTTCACCGCGATTATAATCAGGGTCAGACTCAATAATCTCATTGACAAATTTTGAGAGAATGAAATCATGACCTGCTACCTTATAGCTGCTAACTCCACAAATGATAAAATCCGCAAAGTCAGGAAAATTAATTGCAGAAGTCAGACAGACAAATCCTCCCATTGAATTGCCGATCATGCCTAAAACATGACGAATACTGAATTTTTCAGCTAAAAACTTTTTTTGAAAGTTTGCGACATCTTTGATTGAGTATTTCGGAAATTTATTTTTTAAATCCGTACTTGAAGGTGAACAGGACCCTGGAGAGCCAAGTGCAGATAGGCAAATGAAAAAATATTTGTTTTCATCAAAAGGACCATTTTCATTTGCTAATGGTGCAATCTTTTTTAGAGAAGAATAGTTGCCTAAGGAACCATGGCAATAAATAATTGCATTTTTTATAATGCCATTTTCATCATAAATGGGAGTTCCAAAGGTCATATACTCAACAGTTACATCATTTAATACTTCACCGGTTTCAAATTCAAATGAATCCAAAGTAAAATATTCGTTTTTAGATATGAAATATTCTTCGTCGTAAATTTTAATTCACCTTCTACAAACTTAATACAATATTGTTTAAAAAACAAATTATTTAAATTAAACTAAACAATGTTATTGTGATGAAATATAAAATTTTAGAAAATCCCAGTTGTGAAGATGCATATGAGCTAGTTCAGGAAGGTTTACGTAAAAGAGCAACCATATTACTTTTTGCTTGCTGTAAAGTCAGTTATGAAGGAAGGGCATTAAGCGAACTTAACTGGGGAGAACGTATAATTATGATCAAACCAGACGGTGCGTTTCTAATCCATCAAGATAAAAAAGTAGAGCCTGTAAACTGGCAGCCTCCGAAATCAAGGACTAAAAGCTATATCAAAGACGATAACTTATTTTTAGAAAGTCGCAGAAGAACACCAAAAGAGCTATTGACTGCAGAAATCAGACAAATCCAATTTATCAATTATGCCAATATTGAAGATTTTGAAGAGCTTGAACAGGCAGGATATGAAAAGGACATGAGCGACATGATAATGGAAAAACCTCACATGATAGAAGAAGGTTTTACCCCTACTGCACGGGAATACAGTGTAGAACATGGATTTATTGACATTATCGGAAAAGATAGTGACAATAATTTAATGGTTCTTGAATTAAAAGCACGCAAAGCAGGAGTTGCTGCTGTAAAACAACTTAGAAGATATCTTCATGATTTAGAAAACACAGATAATGATTATTTAAAAGAATGCAAGGCGCAAAAGAAAAAAATAAGGGGATTGCTTGTTGCACCTTCAATTATGGATGATGCCTTGGAGTTGCTTGAGGAGGAATGCATTGAATTTGTATCCGTAAAACCTCCCCGCGAGTTAAAAAGAGATAAAAAAGTAACATTGGATGCATTCTAATCCAATGCATCTTCGATTTTTTTCAATTCATTATTATAATAATTAATTGTGTGTGAATTAGCGGGCATAGCTTTAACTACATGACAATCCTTTTCTAATTTGTATATCAGATAATCCTCACCATTTAAAGGAATTTGAGTATCATCATCCAGTAATTCCAAATTATCAAGTTCTTTTAATATGTTGTGATATTCCCTTTCTTCAAGTTCGACCAAGTCCTCCAATTGCATGTCCTGAACTTTAGGATTCAAATGCATTGCAATAGCTACAAACCCGTTAACCATTTTATTTGATGATTCGAACTTGGCATTTCTAATCTCATCCATGGATGCTTTAACATGGTCTAAAGTGTTTTTAGTAATTGGAATTTCACTGGACAATCCGATTTGATTAACTTCATATTTTTCATTCCATTCACCAATTTTATAAACCGCATAATTTATATCGTCAACATTAATCATTTCTTCACTGTTCATTCTATCACATTTGTAAATATCTATTTATAAGAATAAAAACATTATTATAAATATTATAACCAATAAATATAAACTTTAATGGAGGTTAAGCTGTGAAAAAATGTCCTGAATGTGGAAATCCAAGTTATGATGGTGCCCCAGTTTGTGGAAATTGTGGATATAAATTCCCTAAAGCAAAATCTGAGAATTCTAAAAGGGAAAATATCTTCCAAAAAGAAGATAAAATTAAAAAACCTTCCAATGATGAAAGTACGCTCAATATTATAAAAGAAAATAGAATCCTTATTGGAGCAATATTACTTATAACTTTAATCGTTATTTTTGGAATTATACTTACTGGATCCGGCAATAACTCTTCAACAATTCAAGGTATTGATACATCAGAATATAATTCTGGAGATTTCTCATTTAAATATCCGAGCAATTGGCAAGAAATAAACTTAACTGACGAAGATCATCCTGGAGCTAAATTCTTAAAAACAGCAAACAATATAACTTTTGAGTATTACAATGTTACTAATGACGCCACATCTTTAAAAGAGATCAGTCAAAATAGAATTACTAACGCTCAAAATAAAGGTTCTTATATTAGTCTTGTTGAAACAATAACATTAGATGGAAGAAACACATCAAATATTGTTTTAGAAAATGCTGATGGAGATTACACCAGATTTGTTTCAATGCTCAGCAATAATAAATTATACGTATTTAAAATCAGTGGAGACTCTTACAATTCAGTTACATCTGATGAAATTAATTCCGTGATAAATACTGCAGATATTGTTTAAGTATGGTTTAAATCATACTTTTTTTCTATTTTTATGTGTTAAAATGACAAAAATTAAATTTGCGCTTTGTCAAATGAATGTTGTAGACAATAAAGAAGAAAATATCTCAACAGCCAGTTTGATGATTGAAAAAAGCCTATCTGAAAATGCTAATTTTATAATACTGCCCGAAATGTTCAATTGCCCTTATTCAAACGATAAATTTATTGAATATGGTGAAGAAGAATCCGATAGCCCTACCTTAAATAAAATCTCATCATTAGCTAAAAAGAACAATGTACATATTCTTGCAGGATCCATTCCCGAAAAAGAAAAAGACAAGTTATATAATACCAGTTATCTTTTTGATAAAAAGGGAAATATCATTGCAAAGCATAGAAAAATGCACCTTTTTGACATTGATGTTAAAGGAAAAATAACTTTCAGGGAATCTGATGTTTTAACCTCAGGCGATGAATTTACAATTGCAAAAACAGAATTCGGAAAAATCGGCATCGGAATTTGCTATGATATCCGTTTTCCTGAGCTTGCACGAGTTATGGTCGAGCATGGCGCATCAGTGCTGATTTATCCCGGTGCATTTAATATGACAACAGGCCCTGCACATTGGGAATTGCTGTTTCGCTCAAGAGCACTGGACAATCAAGTTTTCTGCATAGGAGTTGCACCTGCACTAAACAAAGATGCAAGTTACCGCAGTTACGGCCATTCAATTATTACAAATCCATGGGGAGAAGTAATAGCCCAAGCTAGTGAAAAAGAGGGTTTGATTATTTCCGAGATTGACTTAAGTGAAATAAAAAAAATAAGAGAAGAGCTTCCTCTTTTAAAAAATAAAAGGAAAGACCTCTATGAAGTTATTCGAAAATAATTATTTTAATTTAGCCAATCTTTTTTCAAAGTAAGGTAATTTTTTCTCGTTGTCTTTAAATACCTCAATTGCTGTTTCAATTACCCTAACTTCATTATCATAGTCATTGGCTTTCCTATATAAAACGCATAATCTTTTGTACGCGGCATCTTTATCCTGTTTTGCATCAACATAACGTTCATATTCCTTAATTGCTTTTTGAACATTAGTTTTTTCCATTTCTTTAATTGTGCTCATCGGAATGACTTTAACAATTGATTTTCCAGAGGCTTTTGCCTTTTGTCTTTTTTCAGCTTTTTTAATAGCTTTATTGCATGATTTTTTAAAGTCTTTATCATCTTCACTTTTTCTAGCGTCTTTAATTAATTTGATTGATTCTTCAGTTGCAAGATCACCCAAAGCCTGAATAGCTGCTAATCTAACACCCCAGTCGTCATCATTCAGACATTTTGCAATTGATTCAATTTCACCAGCAACTTGAAGTTCACCCAAAGCACGTACGGCAACTTTTCGGACTCCGAAATCATCATCATCTGTTGCTTCAACAAAATAAGGGATGACTTTATCATCTTCAGTTTCTTTAAGGGCAAATGTTAAAAATCTTTTATCTTTACCTTCGGCATTACTAAATTCGTCAATCAACTTATCAACTGCCAAATTACCCATATTACCTAAAATTTCAGCAGCTTTGAATCTGACTTGTGCATTATCATCAGTAGTAGCTTTAATTAACGGTTCAATAGCATTTTCGTCAGTGATTCCGACTAATGATTCTATAGCTTCTTTTCTAACTTTAACATCTTCATCTGACAAGTTCAAAAGAGCTTCATCAAAACTTAAATTAGACATGTTAATAATTTAGATTTAAAGTAGTATATAATCTTTTAAAAAAAGACCCCTCAACATTATTTAAATTACACTCATCACCATTCCTGGCAAATATCATTAAATAATATGAAAATTAAAAGACTAAAACATTAATAAGAATGAGGAACAATAATGATTGAAGAGCAGACTAAAAGTTATTCCAAAAAAGAAATTTTTAAGGTGTTGCATCCCTGGATACGAAAATGGTTTGACTCACAATTCAAAGATTTTACACCTTCACAGAAAAAATCAATCATTGATATTCACAAAAAGAACAATATACTGATTTCATCACCGACAGGGTCTGGAAAAACATTAACTGCTTTTATATCAGTCATTAGCGAGTTAGCAACCCTTGCTGAAGAAGACAAATTGGAAGATAAAGTATACTGCATTTATATCTCCCCTCTAAAAGCATTAGATAATGATATTGAAAAAAATTTAGAAGAACCTTTAAGGGGAATTGAGAAAGCTGCTGGAAAAGAATTGGGAATTAGAAAAGCTGTACGAACTGGAGACACCACACAATATCAAAGACAGAAAATGCTTAAAAAGCCACCCCACATATTAATTACAACACCTGAAACATTATCTATCCTACTTGTTGCTCCGAAGTTCAGGGAGAAATTAAGTGGCGTTAAATACGTGATCGTTGATGAAATACATTCACTTGCCGAAAATAAAAGAGGAGTTGACTTAAGTTTATCTTTAGAAAGGCTGCAGCATTTAGTTGGCCAGTTCACCAGAATCGGACTTTCTGCAACTGTAAGTCCTCTTGAGGAAGTTGCAAAGTTTCTTGTCGGATATGAATACAATGTCGGGCGCAATTGCAAAATCGTCAATATTGATTACTTAAAAGATCTTGATATGGAAGTAATGTCTCCGGTAAGTGATATTGTGCTTGCAGATGAAGAGGATACCCGTCTTGGAATGTATGATTTGTTGGATGATCTGATTCAGGAAAACAACACGACATTAGTCTTTACAAACACCCGAAGCGGAACAGAACGGTTTGTTTATAATTTAAAGAAGATGTATCCGATGAATTATAATGATTCAAATATAATGGCTCACCATTCATCACTTTCAAAAGAAGTTCGCCTGGAAGCGGAAAACAAATTAAAAGAAGGAAAACTTAAAGCAGTATTCTCATCCACCTCTCTTGAACTTGGAATAGATATTGGATACATTGATTTGGTTGTTTTAATAAATTCTCCCAAATCTGTTGCAAGAGCCCTTCAGAGGATTGGAAGAAGCGGACACAAGTTGCAGGCAAAGTCCAAAGGCAGAATCATCGTGACAAATCGTGACGACTTAGTCGAATGTTCTGTTTTGCTTAAAAACGCGAAGGAAGGAAAAATAGATAAAATAAATATTCCCACCAACTGTTTAGATGTTTTAGCCCAGCATATTTATGGAATGAGTATTGAAAACCCATGGGATATTGATTATGCTTATGATGTGATTAAAAAAAGCTATTGTTATAGAAATCTCACAAAAGATGACTACGAAGACGTATTGAGCTATCTGGCAGGAGAATATCCTGAACTTGAAGAGAGATATGTTTATGCAAAGATTTGGGTAGACTATAAAGAAAATACTTTCGGAAAACGGGGCAAACTGGCAAGAATGATTTATTCCACAAATATTGGCACGATACCTGATACTTCAGGAGTTCTGGTTAAATGTGATGGAGAAACAGTCGGAAAAATTGAAGAAAGCTTTTTAGAGCGGTTAAAAAAAGGAGATGTCTTTGTTTTAGGAGGCAGAACATATAGATTCAATTACGGGAAAGGAATGACAATCAATGTCACTCCTGCAAGTGGACCTCCGACAATACCCTCATGGTTCTCACAGCAACTGCCTTTATCTTTTGACCTTGCAATGGACATTCAACGCTTCAGATCCCATATGGAGACTAAATTCGAGTATCGCAGAACTAAAGAAGAAATAATGGAATTTATATTTGATTATTTATATGTTGATGACTTTGCAGCCAATTCAATTTATGAGTATTTTGTAGAGCAGTACAAATATGCCAAAATCCCAAGCAATCGCCTCCTACTAATTGAATATTATAAAGGATTTGGGGGCAGGAATTTTGTCATTTTCCATTCATTATTCGGAAGAAAAGTCAATGATGCACTGTCCCGTGCTGTTGCCTATGTTGTTGCACATAAATACAATACCAATGTAACAATTTCAGTTACCGACAATGGATTTTATTTAAGTTCAGATGGAAAGATAGGGGGTTTGGAATCATTTAAAGAATTGACTCCTGAAAATTTTGAAAATATATTAATTAAATCCTTAAATAAAACCGAAACATTAGCTTCAAGGTTTAGACATTGTGCCGGAAGGTCTCTTATGACTTTGAGAAAATATAAAGGAGAATCAAAGTCTGTAGGCCGCCAGCAGGTTCGTGGAAAAATCTTATTAAAATTTATTCAGGACATGGATGATAATTTTTCAATTTTAAAAGAAGCAAGAAGAGAAGCCCTTGAAGATTATATGGATATTAAAAATGCTCTGAAAGTAATAAACATGATTGCTGCAGGAGAATTGGAAATAAAAACCATAAATACTGTAATACCAAGCCCCTTTGCATTTAATCTGGTTTCACAGGGATATTTAGATGTTTTAAATCAAAATGACCGTGGAGAATTTACTAAAAGAATGCACAAAGCAATACTTGAACAAATTAAAGACAAATTAAAAGACATTTATTAGGTGGAAATATGAAAACATTACTAGTTTACTACTCAAGAACCGATGTAACTAAAAAAATAGCTGAAATCATTCAGGAAAAACTAAATTGTGATATTGAAGAAATAACCGACAATAACAGGTACAAAGGTGCAATCGGATATTTGAAAGGAGGAATGAATGCTGCCATGAGAAGAACAAGTGAAATCAATCCTATTTCAAAAAATCCTTCAGATTATGATTTAGTAATTATTGGAACTCCTGTTTGGGCTTCAAATATGGCAACACCAATTTATACTTATTTAATGAAATACAATAAGGAAATTAAAAAAATGGCATCATTCTGCACATGCATCAGAGGAGGATACGACTCAGCACTTGAAAACATCTCCGAAGTAACTGGCAAAAAACCAGTTACAACAATGTTTTTAACATCAAAAGATATTGAAAACCCCCAAGAAAAAATAAATACTTTTATTACTAATATCAAATAATTATATAGAATGTGATATTATGACTAAATGGAGCGCAATAATAACAGGTTTTATACTGGCCGTAATGGTCAAATCATTTTTTGCACAATATGAATTTGTCGGATTATTGATTGTCGGATTTATTACAGGATTCATTGCACGTGAAGGGACAATTGGAGGATTCTGGAATGCTTCAGTCGCAGGAGCACTAGGAACCATAGTTAGCGCAATATTATTTGTTTTAATTGCAACATTAGGTGGAAGTTTATTCAGTATTTTCGGAGGATTAACTGGATTTACCATTTCAGGAATTGCCAGTATAATCATAGTCCTAGGTTATTTAATATACTATGGAATCGTAATGGGAATAACTGGAGCAGTAGGAGGAGCAATAGCTTCTAAAAAATAAGTTGGAGAAAAAGCATGAATTTATTATCAGAATTAAACGTGAAATCATTGATTTTCGGAGCAGCAATAGCTTCCGCATTTATACTATTTGGATTTCAATATTGGGACTGGTTTTATCCGTTTGCAGCAATGGGACTTCTATATGCAGGATACGGACAACCAGATATTAAAACCGGTACCGTAATGGGAGCTCTTGCTTCAACACCAATTGTAGTGCTAACATTGCAAGGTTATATGGGAACTTTTCAGGAAGGATTTTTTACAACTGAAAACGGAATAATGGCAGTAACACTTGTGGTTATTGCTGTAGGTGCATTTGTTGGTTTTGTTGGTGCATGGACTAAAAGAAACCGTGTAAAAGCAATTGAAGAATACGAAAAAAAACAGAATATTGGTAAAAACAAGAAAAAGAAAAAGAATGACAAACAAACAGAACCTGAAACCGGTTTTTTAAATAAAATTTTAAAAAAATAAAGGCTTTGTAGAAATCCTATTTGATTTTAACAAAACATTTTTCTTTTCTATTTTTACTTTTATTTTCAAAAAATAATCTTAATCTCTGTATTTTATTTTACACATTAAATTCCACATCGATTGAAAAAAAAAAAATGAGCAATATATAGTCATATATAGTAAAACGGAAAATAAATATTATTATTAACTGCAAAAATACCTATTCTCGAGTTAGTAGTTTGTTTTCAAAGCAATTAACTCTTTCGGATTTTGGTTTTGAAAAGCCGGCACTCAAAAAAATTAAAGAAATTAACAAAGAGATAAAACAAAACATACTGTTAAAACTCATTAAATATGCATTTAAATACTCAAAAATGATGTTAAACAAGTATTCAAACCATTTTTCAAAGCATGACTTCACACAACCAGCATTATTCACAATTTTAGCCGTAAAAATCTACACAAAAAACACATACCGACAAATGACTGATTTATTAGAACTTTCTGATAAAATACATAAATATATACACTTAAAAAAGGTTTCACACCATACAACACTCCAAAACTTCTTTCAAAGACTACCAACATCAATATTACAAGAATTAAACAAATTAATATTACAAAATCATCAAATAAATGGCAAAATAATAGCCTTAGACAGAAGTGGCTTCACAAATGACTACGCAGACAAATATTACTCCATAATAAAAGACGAAAAGAACGAAAAATCCACGTAAAAAACTATATTTTAATTTTGATGTAAACAGCAAATTTATGCTCAATTTCGCAGCTCAATGAGGTCCAAAATTCGACACACAAATTGCGATCGCCGCAATAAGAAACATAAAGAAATATATCTACAGATTAACTCAAATTCAATGAAAATAAGGATTTTTACAACGCCAAAATAAAAAAATAAAAAATAATAACAGTTTTATGTTATTATTTTTTCCAATTCATCTCTTTCTATTCCGTTTTTAATTTCCATAGCAATTCTTCTACCCATACTTACAGGTTTTCCATAAGTTAAGTATGAATAAGGAGATCCATCCATAAATGTATTTGTACCACCATCAGTTCTTGCACTAATTTCGAAACAGATTACTTCCAAATTATCATTTACCAAAGTTTGCATACAGAAAGGACCGTTTAATCCAGGAGCAACTAATTTTTTAGCGCTTTCGGTTAATTTATCACCAATATCAAATACTTGAGGCAATAAAGATTCACGGATAACAGCAGGGTGGTTACCAGTAACAACATAAGATGGGCTTAAATCAATGTCTAATTGATCTTTAGCAGGCATTCTGACAAAACCGTCAATGCTGGATTCATATCTTGTATCCATACCCATTAACTCAACAGTATCATCCAATGCTGAGTAGAAATAATGTATACAGTAGTTACAACCAGATACATATTCTTCAATATGAGCTGCTTCTACATCACTATCATCTAACCATCCGCGTGATTTCATAGCTTCGATTTTTTCATAAAACTCTTCAGTAGAAGATGCAACAAAGTAACCTCTTCCACCTCTTGCACCTGGGAATTTGACCATTACCGGCCTATCGATATCGGAAGGACTGTCATATTTGAATGGTATTCTCACTTCCCCCTCAACAAGCAATTGTCTTTCCCTATCTCTTTCTGCCTCCCATCTAAGTACATCTCTGTTTCCAAACATAGGGACATTGAATTTGTCCTCGACATTATCCAAACCGGCATATGCAACAAAAGATCCATGAGGAATTACAATAGCGTTCATGTCTCTAAGTTTTTGTTGAACATCTTCGTTTACAATGTCTTTAAATTCATCGACAATGATATACTCGTCGGCAACTCCAAATCTTTGATATGGAACTTCCCTTCCTTTTTCACAAACAATAGCTGTTCTAAATCCTTCTTCTTTTGCGCCTTGCAAAATATGTAATGAAGTGTGGCTTCCAAGAGTAGCGATTGTTATTTCGTTTTTGTCATACTTAGCCAAAATATCCAATATATCTTCCTTTTTAACTTTGCCCATTTTATCGTTCTCCTAAAAAGAATGATAATATTATATATATTTAACTGAATTTATAATATTTTGTATTTGAATTTAGCATGAACTTTATTGTACAAATTAAATATAATTAAAAAGGATAATATACAAATAGATAAATTAAAAAAAAGGATTGAAAAATAATGTTAATTGGTTTAATTTCAGACACACACATTCCAGACAGGGCAAAAGAAATTCCCCAAAAAGTAATTGATTCATTTAAAGATGTTGAGTTAATATTACATGCCGGTGATTTAACTTCACCGGAAGTTATAGAAGAATTAGAAAAAATAGCTCCAGTTATGGCAGTTCAGGGAAATATGGATAGGGTGAATGGAATTAAACTCCCAAAAGCCAGGATAATTGAAGTGGAAGAATTGAGAATCGGTTTGGTACATGGAGAAGTTTATCCAAGAGCAGATACTCAACAATTATTGTATCTTGCAAGAGAACTAAATGCGGACATTTTAGTTTCAGGACATTCACACCAGCCAAAAATCGAACAGATTGAAAATGTTTTGCTTTTAAATCCTGGAAGCCCTATTGTGCCGAGACTTGCAGATAGGACTGTAATGTTACTTGAAATTAATGAAAAAGAAGTGGATGTAGACATAGTTAAAATTGGAGCACCTGTCTGCAGTGCCCTTGATTTTGACCAATATGAGAGGGATTAGAATGGGAAGTAAATGGCAAATGGAAAAACATAATGACCCTTATTATAAAAAAGCTAAAAAAGAGGAATACCGTTCAAGAGCATCATATAAACTCAAACAGCTTGATAAAAAATACAAAATCATAAAAGAAGGAAATACGGTTGTTGACCTTGGAGCCGCACCCGGAGGATGGTCACAAGTTGCCCTGGAAAAAGTTGGCGAAGAAGGAATTGTTGTAGGAGTGGACTTAAACAGCTTTAGAAAATTCCATGAAGAAAACTATTATGGAATTAGGGGAGACTTTACAACCCCCGAAGTTCAGGGAAAAATTATGGACATTATTGGAGGAAAGGCCAAAGTAGTAATGTCTGATGCATCACCTTCACTGTGCGGAATCAAAAATATTGACCAGCTCAGATCAATTGATTTAGTTAATGTTGTAATTGAAATAGCTGAAAATATCCTGGAGGAAAAAGGAAATCTTGTAATGAAAGTATTTCAGGGGCCAGAATATAAAAACATGCTGGATTCCATTAAAGGCAAATTCAGACATGTGCGAACAACCAAACCTGCATCATCACGTAAAAAAAGTTCTGAAATGTATGTTGTGGGCTTAGAATATATGCCTAATAAAAAAAGAGGAAAAAAATAATATTATAAAGTATTGTAAGCATCTTGAGCTGCTTTGAGTTTTTCTTTAGCAAAAACAATTCTGCTGTCAACATCGTTGGATGGTTTATTTGCATCTAAAGCACTTTGAACATTTTCAATTGCTGAATTTGCCCGTGTCAGCTCCAATTTAGCATCATTATAAACTTTCACATCATCAGAACCGCCAGCATAATAAGTTGGTTTAATATCATCAAATTTTACAGACAAATTCTGATATTCTGATTTAAGCTGAGCAAGTTCATCATACTGTGTTCCAGAGGATATATCGTTTGTAATGCTGGATGAAACTATACTATATCCTACATACGCCACTACAATAATTGTTGATATTATCATTATGATTCCAACAACAGAAATCATCATAGAAGTAGATTTAAATAAACTTAGTCTAGATTTTCTCATATTATCCTCACATAATTTAATAAAATTATCAGATTATAGTATATAAATTCTTAGTATATAAATTTTTATTGATGCAACACCAATAACAAAATTTTTTTTAACAATGAAAAAAAAATAATATGATAATGAATTCGACTACTAAATCACAAACATCAATTGCAAAATTTGAAGAATTTTTTGCCACATCTTATAAAGATGATGTATTTAAAATACTTGAGAAATATCCTGATGAACGATCGCTAAATGTGGATTACAGGACATTGGAAATATTTGATCCCGACTTGGCTGATTTATTAATCGACAAACCGGAAGAGGTCATGGAAGCTGCCAAAATAGCTATAAAAAATATTGACCCTCTTGTTAAGGACGCAGATATCAACATTCGTTTTGAAAATCTAAGTAACATCATCCCATTAAAAAATCTTTTAAGCAAATATATTGGAACATTTGTTTCAGCAGACGGAATTGTGAGAAAAACCGATGAAATAAGACCACGTATTGAAA
The DNA here is from genome assembly GCF_030539875.1 of Methanobrevibacter sp. Lineage (NCBI taxonomy): Archaea > Methanobacteriati > Methanobacteriota > Methanobacteria > Methanobacteriales > Methanobacteriaceae > Methanobrevibacter > Methanobrevibacter sp. Next base: position 15,659 of record NZ_JAUNXI010000001.1, on the reverse strand, counting down.
CCGGTGTTTTCGAATGTAGAGGATGTATGAGGTTGCATGAAGTTGAACAAAGCTCAGGGAATAAAATAATAGAACCTTCATTATGTAGCGAATGTGGTGGAAGGTCATTTAGGCTGCTTCAAGAGGAATCCCGATACATTGACACACAAACTGCAAGAATGCAAGAACCGTTAGAGAATTTATCCGGAGGAACTGAGCCTAAACAAATGTTAATGATTTTAGAAGACGATTTAGTAGATAAATTAAATCCCGGAGACAAAGTAAGAATCACAGGGACATTAAAAACATTTAGAGAAGAGAGAAGCGGCAAATTTAAAAATTATATTTATGTAAATTACATTGAACCTCTTGAACAGGAATTTGAAGAATTGCACCTCTCAGAAGAAGATGAGGAAAAAATTATTGAATTATCAAAAGACTCCAACATTTACGATAAAATCATCAAATCAACGGCCCCTTCAATCAGAGGTTACAGGGATGTAAAAGAAGCTATTGCTCTGCAATTATTCGGAGGATCTGCAAAACAGCTTGAAGATGAAACTAAATTAAGAGGAGACATCCACATTCTTATTGTTGGGGACCCGGGTATCGGTAAATCACAAATATTAAAATATGTCTCAAGATTAGCGCCAAGAAGTATTTATACAAGTGGTAAAGGTACAACCGGCGCAGGTTTAACAGCTGCCGCTGTAAGAGACGAGCTTGGCGGATGGTCACTTGAAGCAGGTGCATTAGTGCTTGGAGACCAAGGTAACGTTTGTGTTGACGAACTTGATAAAATGAGGTCCGAAGACCGGTCTGCACTTCACGAAGCTTTAGAACAGCAAACAGTAAGTATTGCAAAAGCAGGAATTATGGCAACATTAAATTCCAGATGTTCCGTGCTTGCTGCTGCAAACCCTAAATTTGGAAGATTTGACAGATACAAAGTTCTTGCAGAACAGATTGATCTTCCTGCTCCGATTATTTCCCGTTTCGATTTAATTTTTGTAATTGAAGATAAGCCAAGCAGAGAAAACGATTCAAAATTAGCAGAACACATTTTAAAAACTCACCAGGAAAATACTGTTAATTATGAAATTGAACCTGAATTGCTTAGAAAATACATTGCATATGCCCGTAAGAACATCAATCCAAAATTAACTGATGAAGCAAATGAAGTTTTAAAAGAGTTCTATGTAAGCACAAGGAACAGCAATCCTGATGAACAGGGCCCGGTTCCAATTACTGCAAGACAACTTGAAGCTATTATCCGTCTCTCAGAAGCCAGCGCTAAAATTAAACTTAAAGAAACTGTTGATAAGGAAGATGCTGAAAAAGCTGTGAGACTGCAAATGGCATGTCTTAAAGAAGTTGGTGTTGATCCTGAAACTGGAGAAATCGACGCAGATATCGTAAGTGGAGGAACACCTAAATCAGATAGGGACAAAATACAAAGAGTTACTGATGAAATCAAACTTCTTGAGGAAGAATATGCTGGACAAGCTCCTTCAAATGTATTAATATCCAATATGAGCGACAAATATGGATTAAGTGAAGATAAAACCGAACAGATTATTAAAAACCTAATCCAGAAAGGAGTTATTTACCAGCCGACTAACGGATACTTCAGGCTCGTAGACAACTAAACATAAATACATAATCAAATAACGGATTTTTAGACGTCCAGTCTAAAAACCTATTCTTTTTTTATAAAATTCAATATAACCTGATTCATATTACTTCGACGGCAATAATGCTCCATTTATAATAAGCAAAAATCTTTAAAAATAACCTGAAAATTGAAATAACACCAATAAGAATCTTAAAAAAAAAATGCAAACACCAATCCACAATAACATACAAAACATACAGTACAAATAACCCTGATGGGAGAAGAAGGAAATCGCCAGATTAGATACTTCCCAAATCCCTCTTCAAATACTGCAGACAGTAACGATTAAGTCTTAAAACATATCAAAAAGAAATTCATTTAAAAGAGAATAATATAAAAATCCTATTCAGCACAATAAAACTAAAAGGTTCATGAAGAAATAAAATAAAATGCTTAAGACCACATAATAAATAAACAAGACAAAAAAACACTGGTTTACAACATCGATTAATTGACCAAATTCCGAAGATGAAACTTCAACAAGACCCAACCAACAATACATTAATAAAGGATTAAAATAAAATTTAATATATTATACCTATACTAATTTTCACGGAGAGATAAAATGGAAAAATACGAAGATTTATTAGAAAGAGCAATTGACCAATTACCTCCTGAAGTATTTGAACACAAAAGATTCAAAATTCCTAAAGCTTATTCAGATATCCAAGGTAATAGAACATTTATTAAAAACTTTAAAGACGTTGCAGAAGGCCTAAATAGAGACCCTCAACACCTATTAAAATTCATAATGAGGGAATTAGGTACAGCAGGAAATATTGAAGGTCAAAGAGCAATTTTGCAAGGTAAATTTACTCATTATTTAATTAATGAAAGAATTGAAGATTATGTGGACAAATACGTAATTTGCCACGAATGTAACAGACCAGATACAAGAATTATTAGAGAAGGTAGAATATTCCTACTTAAATGTGCTGCATGCGGTGCTACAGCGCCTTTAAAAACATTATAATTTACCTTTTTTTACTTATTTTTATTGATACCATGTTTTGTCCGGAGTGCGGAAGTACTGATAAAGAAATGGTCGGCAACATCTGTATTGACTGCTTTTTAAAAGATTTCCAGATGATTGAACTGCCAAAAAGAATTGAAGTTCAAATATGCAGCCATTGCAACAGTAAACTTGAAGAGGGAAAATGGAGTGAAGAAAACATTCCCGAAGAAGAAATAATCTACAGAGCACTTGAGAGAAACATAAAAATTGCTGATGAAGTTTCAAATGAAATTATTAATCTTGAAATCGATCAGATGAAAGGTACGATAGCAAAATGTTACGTAGAGATTGTTGGTGAAGTTCAAAAAACTCAAATTGAAGAGACCAAAGAAACTGAAGTTAAAATCTTAAAAACAGTTTGTCCTACATGCAGCAAATTGCAGTCCGGCTATTACGAATCAGTTATTCAATTTAGAGCAGATAAAAGAGAAATAAAAAAAGAAGAATATGAAAAAGCTGATGATATTGTTGAAAAAACCTTAATAAAACAATACAAAAGCGACAAACTGGCTTACTGTCCTCAAATTGCAAAACTCAAAGAAGGTTATGATTATTACATCGGTTCTTTAAAGAGCGGCAGAAAGGTTGCTGAAGCTTTAAAAGAAGAGTTTGGTGGAGTAATTAAGGAATCACCAAGACTTATTAGCGAAGATAAGTCTACCGGAAAAGGACTTTACAGAATTTGGATTTCAGTTAGAATTCCTGAATTTGAAATTAATGATTTTGTTAAATATGAAAATAAGATAATCCAAGTAAACAATATCGATAAAAACAGGATTGTTGGAGAAGATATTGATACAAACAAAAAGCAGAATATTCCTTTAAAGAATATAGAAAAAATTTCACTTGTCAAAAAAGCGTCAGATATTCAAACAACAACAATAATCTCAATGTCTCCAAGCATTATCCAAATCTTAGATCCTGCCGATTATGGGGCTGTTGATTTAGAAATGAAAGAAAAATTCGCAGATTATAATATTGGAGATGAAATAAAACTTATAAAAATTGATAATTGCACATATTTACTAAACTAAGTGATAAAATGAATATTGAAGAAAAAATTCAGTTAATCAAAGAAGGAACCTTGGAAGTTATAGATGAAAAAGAACTAAATGAAGTGCTCAGTAAAGATGAACCTATAGCTTATACAGGTTATGAACCTTCCGGAAAAATACATTTAGGACATGCAGTAACTGTACAAAAACTTAAACAGTTGCAAAAATTAGGATTTAAAATTAAAATCCTTTTAGCAGATTACCATGCATTTTTAAATGAAAAAGGAACTGTTGAAGAAATTGCAGAAACAGCAGAGTACAATAAAAAATGTTTCCAAGCTCTTGGTCTTGATGAAACCACAGAATATGTTTACGGTTCAACATTCCAGCTAGACCCTGATTATACTGATAAAGTTTATAAACTGGCCACTATGACTACTTTAAAAAGAGCAAGGAGAAGTATGGATCAGGTAAGTCGTGCAGACGACAATCCTAAAGTAGCTAGTGTAGTTTACCCAATTATGCAAACTGTCGATATGGCGGCACTTAATGTAGATATTGCCCTTGGAGGAATGGAACAGCGAAAAATTCAGATGTTGGCACGTGAAAACTTAGAAAAAATTGGTGAAAATGTGCCGGTCTGTATTCACACACCATTATTGCACGGTCTTGACGGAGATGCAAAAATGTCTTCAAGTAAAGGAAACTATATTGCAGTAGATGACTCCGCTGAAGAAATTGCTAAAAAAATCAATAAAAGCTACTGCCCTCAGGGTGAAATTGAAGGAAATCCTATGATTGAAATTGCAGAAACTTTTGTTTATCCGAATCAGGAAAAGCTGCTCATCAAAAGACCTGAAAAATTTGGTGGAGACATAGAACTTACTCATGACGAACTGATTAAAGACTTTGGTGAAGGCAACTTACATCCGATGGATTTGAAAAACGGGATAAAAGATTTCTTAATTGAATTCTTTGCCCCTGTAAGAAAATACATGGAGGAAAATTAAATGGTTGAAGAAAAAGAAGAATTTGAAATGGGTTTGCCAAATGGTGTTGGCGAACAGATGCTTGCTCATGCATTCGAAAAATTCGATATAAAATTAGAACAAACCGAATTCGGACCTAAAATTATCGGAGAATATGACGAACTTGTAAAAGCAAAAGAATTCTTAGAAAATGCAATTCGTGAAAGATTAAAAGAGTTAGAAAGAGACTAAACTCTTTTATTTTTTATTTATTGTATACAGTCAGGGCATAACCCCACATATGGCGCCACAGTTTTTTTAATATCGGAAGAGACTTTATTTACACCATTATTCGCATTTATTATTTCATGAGTATAATTCTCAGCCAGTTTTAAGTAATTATCCTTAACTTCAACTAAAAACTCCTCATTTTCAAAGGTATCCTCACCAGAGGTTCTGGCAACTGATTTTTTAACATCCAAGTCAAGCAAAATCAATAAATCCGGTTTTTTAGCATACTTATTTAAAACTTCAATCCAATCAGCAGGTTTTTGATATGCTAAACTTGAAATAAATGACCTGTCCGAAATAATGATTTTCGATTTATCATCGAATTTGTCCATAATTAACATCCTATCCGCTGCAAAAAGAAGACCTAATGTTTTTTGAACCCTGTCTGTTGTTGCGTCTGGACGTTGCAATATTTTCCTAATTAGTTTTCCAACTTCAGAATCTGTTGGTTCCACTAATGTTTCAACTCTAAATCCGTTAGCTTCAAGCCATTCTTTTAATAATTGAATTTGAGTTGATTTTCCAGCACCATCAATTCCTTCAAATACAATATACATAAAATAGAATATGTTTTAAATTTAATATATAATTAATTATAAAGATATCAATGAATAAAACACAAGGTGTAAAAATAAAATGGTTTTAGAAGAATTATTGGCTCCCGCCGGATCATATGAAGTATTAGTTATCGCAGTTAATGCTGGTGCAGATGCAGTTTATATTGCCGGGCAAAATTATGGGGCAAGAGCATATGCTAAGAACTTTACAATGGAAGAAATAGAAAAAGCAGTTGAATATGCTCATTTAAATGGTGTCAAAGTCCACGTAACAGTTAATACATTAGTAAATAACTTTGAAGTGGTTGATGTATTAAATTATTTGTTTAAATTATATCAAATCGGAGTTGATGCAGTAATTGTACAAGATTTCGGATTGATTTGGCTTTTAAAAACTTTAATTCCTGATTTGGAAGTTCATGCATCAACACAAATGGGTTTAAACAATTACAGTTCGATTAAATGGGCCTATAAAAACAATATAAAAAGAGTGGTTTTGCCAAGAGAAATCAATATTGGACAAATAAGACAAACACATGATCAGCTTAAAAAAGACAATATCGATATGGATATTGAGATATTTGGTCATGGAGCATTATGTTACTGCGTTAGTGGAAAATGTTACATGTCATCTTACAATAGCGGAAGAAGCGGAAACAGAGGAGCTTGCGCTCAGCCATGTAGAAGAGAATATCGTCTAAAATACAGAGGATACAATATCGGAAACGGATATTTGCTTTCGACACATGATTTAGCCACATATAATAATTTAGAAGCAATTTCCAATGCAGGAGTCAAATCCCTCAAATTAGAAGGGAGAATGAAGTCTGGAGACTATATCGGAACCATTGTAAACAGTTACAGAAACCTCATCGACGGAAATCCCGGAGACTATAAAAAAGATCTACACCTCGTATTTAACAGAAACTTCACAAACGGATATGTGATGGGAGATGAACCAGGAGATGTAATGGGCAGAGGCAGTTCAGGACATGAAGGATTATACATCGGAGATATAACAAATATAGATGGTACAAAAGTCACAATTGAAATTAAAAACAAAGAAATCCCAGTTATTTTAGAACCTGGAGATGGAATTGCATTTAAATACAATGGCAAGATTAAAGGCATTTATTTAGAAAATATCATAAAACAGGACGAAAATGAAATCATAATAGACACAACACGTCTTGTCAAAATCGGAACTGAAGTATTTATAAGCTATTCAAAATCAACACACGAGTATCTAAAACAATTTGAAAAGGAAACCGTTAAAAATAATATCGGAATTAACTTATCCCTAACATGGGATGAAAAGCTAAACCTATTTACTAAAGTTGAGTATTACCTGAATGATGAATTAATTAATTTCAGACACAAAACATTGGATAAATTTGAAAAAGCCAAAAATAAACCTGTTTCCAAGGAAACAATTGAAAAACAGCTTAAAAAAACTGGTGAAACCCCATTTTATATTGAAAATATCCGTTTTAACAATATGCCGAATGACATTTTCATACCGATTAGTGAAATAAATCAAATCAGACGAGAAATATTAAATACTGCAACTGAAATGTTAAAAAATCACTATACTCCAACAAAGAAATCAGTAAAATCCGTGAGAAAAAATTTGACTAAGTTTATAGAGGACTATGAAAATGACAAAGGCAAAATTAAACAGAAAACACCGAAGTTATCCATATTCATTGATAGCCTCTCACAGATTAAAGCCACATCAGGATTTGAGTTGAAGCGAATTTATTTTGATGGAACCTGCCATTACAATAACCCTGAGGATTACTTTAAAAATATTAAAGATATTTTAAAGAAAGGAAGTTTGATGGCTGCGCAAACTGAATTTGTCTGGGTATTATCATCATTTATTTCACAAGAAGACGCAATAAGATGTAGTGAAATCATAAAAGAGCTTGAAGATGAAGGCATAATAATTTCTGTAATGGGGGATTTTCCGGCAATGAGCGAAATATTTGATTGTCCTATTTATGGAAATCATAATTTGAATGTGTGGAACAGTTTCTGTGTTCGCAATTTAAATGAAGCCGGATTTAAATCATTAATTTTATCATCTGAACTTTCAAGTGATGAAATTAAAGAATTAGTACTTAAAAACCATGACAGAAATATTGATTTGGAAATGATTGTCAATGGAAATTTAGAAGTAATCGTAAGTAAAGACGATTTTACTAATTTAAATGATGGAAAAGACTTTATAATTTCAAATGATGCTGATTATGCAATTCTAGAAGATAAAAAAAGGAAAAAATTCAAATACAAAGTATTTTTCGACTACAATAGACAAAGCCACATTATCAACAAGGACTGTTTATGTTTAATTGAAGAAATGAATGAAATTAAAAACTTAGGGCTTGATTCATTAATTCTTGATTGCAGATATTCTGATGAAAAATATACAAGCCAGATATTGTCAATTTACAACGAAAGCCTTAAAAATAAAACTCCGGAAGAATTAAGCGAATACAAATACCAAATAATGGACTTTTCACAATCCTACATTAACAAAGGCAATTATATTGAAGGCAGATTACACGAGGATTAACAATGAGAATTCCCGAATTACTTGCACCTGTTGGGTCAATGGATAATTTGAAAGTGGCGATAAACGCCGGCGCCAGTTCTGTTTATTTATCTGGAAAAAAGTATGGAGCCCGTAAATACGCCACCAACTTCACGCTAGATGAAATTAACGATGCAGTAAATATGGCCCATATGCATAATGTGAAAGTTTATGTTACTGTAAACACATTAATAAAAGAAGATGAACTGGAAGATGTGATTAATTATCTCTCAAAGTTATATGCAATTGGAGTAGATGCCGTTTTAGTACAGGATTTAGGATTAATTGAACTGATTAACAGATATTTGCCAAACTTGAAAGTTCACGCGTCAACGCAAATGAACTGTGAAAATCAGTTGAAACTGGACTATCTTGAAAGCAAAGGAATAAAAAGAATAGTGCTTCCCCGCGAGATGAGAAAAGAAGAAATCGCATCTCTTAACACAGATATGGAACTTGAAGTATTTGCTCATGGAGCATTATGCTATTCCTATTCAGGCCAATGCCTAATGAGCAGTTTCAAAGGAGGGCGCAGCGGAAACAGAGGAACCTGTGCACAACCCTGCAGACAAAAATACAAAATAGAGGGAATTAAAAAAGAAGATTATTATTTATCCCCTTGCGATTTGAGTTTATTTAATCGATTAAAAGACCTTTCAGAGCTAAATATCAGCTGTATTAAAATTGAAGGCAGAATGAGAAACAAGGAATATTTAGCCATTGTAATCAGCAATTACAGAAAAGCGTTGAATAAATTAAAAAGCGGCAAGGAACATAGAAGTGAAGAAATAAACCTTGTATTTAATAGAGGACTTTGCGAAGGGCATTTCAACAATTCGCCAAAACGAAGCCTTAAAGCAGGACATATTGGATTAAAAATAGGTCATGTAATAGACTCAAAGAAAAACCAAATAGCAATCAGGTTAAATGATTCAATTGAAGACATTCCTGGAAATGGAGACGGTTTACTCCTTATTAAAAACAATAAAGATTACGGATTTGAAATATCCCAAAATCCATTAATTACAACATTAAATCATTACCAGAACGGTAAAAATAAACCAGTTAAAGACCTAACACGAAAAAATAAAGTTTTAGTTGTTAAAAAAGTATGGCAAAATAAAAAAAGCACTTTCGATTTAACAGAATCTGACGTATATCTGACAAAAAGAAAAGAAATAATTAAAAAAGCAAAAGAAATTGAAAATAAAGGATCAAGTTTTGTTAAATCAAAATTAATAATTACATTTTCAATGAAAAATAAATTCCCCCTATTAAAAGGAAAATTAACCCTTGCCAATAGAAAGCAGTTTGAATGCGAGGTTGTTGGAAACACTCCATTTGAAAAGCCTCTTAAAAAATGTGTTTCTGCAGATACCGTTAAAAAACAGCTTCAAAAAACTGACAACTACCCATATGAAATTATCCAGACCAATATCAATTATGACGGAACCTTGTTTATTCCAATCAGCAAGATTAATGAACTTAGAAGAAACTTATTTGAAAAATTAGAATTGGAAGTTGTTAGCTCATACAAACACGAAAATAAAAAAATTAAGCTAAAAACATCTGAAAACAAACACAAGAACTCAGGCCACAATATTTCTTTTTATACAAATAATCTAAACCATTTAAAGAATATTGAAAATGTGAAAAGAGTTTATTTGGAAATCCCAAATGAAAACGATTCATTGATTATTTCAAATGAGAATTATAACCTTAATTACATGATTAATTTTATTAAAAAAGCCTATGAAATATCCCATGATAAAAATTATGAGCTAATCTGGAAATGGCCGGATATCACCCATGACAAATTAGTTAAAGCATTCAATAAAGTAAAAAGCATATTAAAAAAGATGCATTATAATTTGCCCGTTATGAGCAATAATTTTAATGGAGAATATTCGTCCTATTCTATGAACACTGCAAATAATGAAACAATAAACAGCCTTAGAAATTATAAAATCGTAACATTATCGCCGGAGCTGTCTAAAAAAGATTATGAAGACATAATCAGACATTGCAAATCACCCAGTAAAATTGAGATACTGGTTCAGGGCTCTGTTGAACTTATGAAAACAAGATATCCTCTGCTTTATGGAGATGAACATGAAAAAAATTATAAGAATCATTTAATAGATTCGAAAGGCAGCAAATATCCTATTCATAAAAGTATTTCTTCAGAAGAATTGATTATATTTGACGACAGAGAACTTTGTTTGATTAATGAAATAAACCATCTAAAAAACATCGGATACAATAATTTTGCAATTGATGGAAGATACAAAGACGATGATTATTGCAAAATGATTGATATCTATAACAATGCACTTAACGGCAGCATCTATGAGAAAGAATTGAAAAAACACAGTCTTAAAAACACGACTGCCAACTATTAGATATTACTTTTCAAATGCTCTTGGCAATGCTGAATATATATTAAAAAAAATATCATATATAAAAAAAGGGTTTGGTGAATATGCAAATGGAAAAAATGTCTTTGCAAAATATTAAAGGAATTGGAGATAAAATCTCAAAAAAGATTATAAACAGTGTTGGAGGTGAAGAAGAACTCCAAAAAATTGTTGATAATGTTGATGTTGAAAGAATAATTAATATCGAAGGAATAAGTCAGAGGAAAGCCATCGACATAATGAATCAATTGTTAAACAATCCCAAATGCGAATTTATAAAAAGTGACAGGGCAATAGAGCTTTATGAAGATATTATCAATAAAATGCTGGCATATTCCAACACTTCATATTCAAAAAATAGAATTTTATTGCTTTCACCATCAAAAGATATTGAAAAAATAAATTCACAGCTCGATTTTGTGATGAAGGCAAAACAGCACGTCTCACAGCTTCCAATAATAAAATTAAAAGGATTAATGAAAAATTTAAAAGAAATCGAAGAACCGAAACCAGAATATGATCCAAGCAAAGTCATTCTTGTTGAAACAGACGAGGACAATTTATATCTTACGGATTTAGGATTGAATCAATATTATCCAATCATTACTGCCAACGATTCACCTTTACTTAGAGAAGAACTTATGAATTATGATTTGGTATTTTACGTTTATTCACAGGGAATACTCGATTTTGAAGGTATGCCAAATCTTGTAATGATAAATATTGAAGATAATGATTATGAAATCGTTCCAGAAAAGACAATAAACTTTTTTATACAAAATAAAGATTTGTTTTCAAGAGTTCATGAAATACAAAAAATCAGGAATAAAAAAAGCGTACTGGGAGAAATTATTCCGATTATTGATGAACTAAATATTATTGATAAAAGAGAAGTGGATGTTGAAAAACTTGTTTATTCTCTAAAAGAGGATATGGATAACGAATTGGAAAATTCAATTAAACAAGTAGACCTTGAAGGAGATGAAATTCTTAACTTATTAAACAACAACTTCCCGCCAAAGATTAGTAAAATATTTGATGAGATTATAAGTAAAAGAAAAGAAATCATACATGAAAAAACAGGGTTAAGTTTTGATCCATTTTTAAGAGCATACCCGATTAAAATTGATGATGATGAAATTCAAAGAGTAACGCTTGAACAATCATCTAAAAAAGAGAATGATATTTTTGACATTAAACGAAATGCATCCATAGAATTAAATTCTATTAAAAATAAAGCTATTGAAGAAGTTAGAGATGCAATTAAATTTGACTATGAATTTAGTTTAGGCAGCTTTGCATACGAATATGATTTATGCAGACCAGAATTTAGTGAAGAAATAGAATTAAATGGAGCGTTGCATTTAGAACTTGCACTTAAAAAAGATGAAAATTTTGTTCAAACAATTGATTATCAGCTAACACAAGACGAAAATATCGCACTATTGACAGGGGCCAACAGCGGAGGTAAAACAACACTTCTTGAAACCTTAACACAAATATCCATAATGGCCCAAATGGGACTTCCAGTAAGTGCAAAAAGTGCGAAAATCAAATTATTTGATGAGATTTATCATTTCTCTAAAAAAAGATCACTTGATGCCGGAGCATTCGAATCATTCTTAAATGTATTCATACCAATCGTTACCACAAAAAGTGAAAAATTAGTACTGTTAGATGAATTGGAAGGAATAACCGAACTGGATGCTGCAGTTAAAATCATATCCACATTCATAGATATGATAAAAGAATCAGATTCATATGGAATAATTGTTACCCATATGGCAAGAGAACTCATGAACTATACTGACATTAGAGTTGACGGTATCGAGGCAAAAGGATTAGATGAAAATTATAATTTAATCGTAGATAGAACCCCTAAAATGAATTTCCTCGCTAAAAGTACTCCGGAATTAATTTTAAAAAGAATTTATGAAAAATCAGACGACGATTTAAAGGCAGTATATGCTAGAATTTTAGAAAAATTCTAAAATCCGGTTTTGGCATGTTCTTTACTTATCTCAGAACATGAATGCATATTAAAAAATATCCTTTTCTTTAGTTTTTTAAGGTCTATCAGGAAAATACTGTTTCAAGTGAACTTTTCACTTCAACCATTTCTTCACCAAGTTATTCAGCTTTCACAGTTATTTCCAAATCACCGTACAAACCAGATTTCTAAGTGCCATCATCATTAATTAATTTCATAAATAATAAACATTTGAAAAGTAAAATTAGATAGTAAAAAGGGATTTTGCCCGTATACTATACAAAATATTTAGTACTTTTAGCACGATACCATAATATACTATATAAAAATGGAATTGGGAAATACAAAATATTTCCCAAATTAACATTTTACATTAATGAAAAAGTTTTTATTGGAACAAATATTACATTATCCACTTTTTTAATTGTTTTGGTTGTATCCGATATGACAACCCCATGCGGAGATTTATATCGCCTTATTGCATCATTAATCTGACTGGTACTTTTATCACCATGGCCAACTTCTATTGGAATTACCTCATCAAAATCTTTTTTTATTATAAAATCAACACGTTGTTTTTTCACTTTATGCGTGTCATAGAATATGCCAAAATCAAAGAACCTTTCACTATTTTTCAGATTGACCAGACCTGATCCAACTAATGTCTCAAGCATTATTCCTTCATATTCACTCTGTTGTATAGATGAAAATCCGAATTTAAGATTAATTGCATGCATTATGCTCGGTGTTGCAAAAAAATATTGCCATGATTTTTTTGCTCTTGCATTTGCACCTGCATACGGCTCTATATGAAATATCAAATGAGTCTTTTCAAGCAAGTCCATTATTGTATTTACACTTCCTGCTGATGTTTTGATTTTATTTGCAAGTGCATTTTGTGAAATGTCACCAGGATATTTCTCTGCTAAAAATTTCATTAACCTCAATGCATTAGTTTGCATATTGGCAGTTAAGTTACTCATTGTTCCCAGATCCTTTGTCACAACCGTTTCAACAGAATAATATAATTTTTTTGATGCACTTCTGTGATTTGTATCATGCATAACTGATGGAAATCCGCCAAACTTAAAATAATTATCCCAATCCATTGAATTATAATTCTTTAAATTCAACAAATCTTTATTTACCTGTTTTTCTTTTATGATTGCATTATCAACATTACCATTGAAAAGTAAATCCACCAAATCATTGGAAATATCAGTTGGATAATTGTATTTTAATTTTAGATGTTGTGAATAATTTAATGGTGTTATCGGATACCTAATCATTCTTCTTGCAGCTTCAGCATTATACTCCAGATTTATTGCTGATGAACCTGTGAAAATCATGAAAATATTTTTTGATTTATCATTAATCAGTTTGCCTGAAATTGACCATTCCCTGTCAAAGTGGGATTCATCAATTAACAGAAATATTTTTTCATCAAGTGTCTGAAGTGATGAATTATGGAATGTCTTCAGATAATATTTGATTATATCATAGATATCGCAATCTTCTATTTTATTTAATTCTTCACATGAAAAATATAATATCTGCTCAGGATTGATATTTTTCTGATTCAAAAGATAATCATATGCCTGAAATAGAATAGTTGTTTTTCCAACACCCCTAAGGCCGGGCAATACAATATATCTATTAACATTATTTCCATCAATAAATTCATCAATAAACCCTTTTATTTCATCAAAATCATCCCTATGATTAAATTTGACTCTATTATTGGATAATTCACTGTTTAGGGATAATGGAGTGTCCGTAATTTGACTTTGTAAAAAATCATAAACTGAATCTTCATTATCGGGATTCATGACATTCACCTCTTTGATAATATATTGAGTTATTTTATATAAATAGTTATTCAATATATTGAATGATATTATATAAATTAACATTCAATAAATTATAAGACATAATAAATTTTTAATTCATAATTAAGTTAACAAAATCAGTATACAAGAAACTTTTTATTTGAACTTCCTTTACTGACCCCTCCACATGACCCCCAAACTCATTTTCCAAATCCTGAACTAAAGAAACATACTGCAAGCATCTTAACTCATCTTTATCCATTACAAAATCCAAATCACTATTTTCATTAGCCTCATGAGCATAAGACCCGAAAAGACTGAAAGTATTAATACCCTACTTAATAACTTGGAAGAACTCTTTATTTGATATCCCAATAGTGAAAACCATGGAAAACTCACCTCGTTGCAATGAATTTAGATTAAATAATTTCAATTTTATTAATAATAAATATTTTCAAAGTGCGGCTGTGTAAAAAAACACCATTAAATCTAACTAATAATACTTACAAAAAAAAGAGATATAAAAGATTTTGCCAGTATACTAACTCTCTTGAATCATTGCTAGAATACCCTTAGCTCCTCGAGCAACCCTCGAAACTGGCAGCCTATCCAATGCTGGGTTTCTTCTAATCATAGACAGTATCAACTTCCCTCATAAAAGGACCGAAGGCATTGGTCATAAAAATGATGCGACATTAATTACTATATAAAAAATACTATTTAACTATTTCTTAAAATAAAATTGATTAAAAACAATTCCCTACTTTGAGCATTGCTTAACTCGAAAAATAAAAAAAAATCAATCAAAAATTGATTGCTCAGCTAATACTTTTATATCCATTTAAGAGATATGAAATAAAATACAAAAATAAGTTTTCCACTATTAAGAAAAAATCAAAAAATAATTAGTTAATAAAAATAAAGATAATTCAATAAGTATATAATTATAATGAGCTTGCAGCGAAATGAAATTCCCATAGAAAACCATAGTACACAAACAAAACACAAAAGGACTTCACTACTGGGATCGAAACGAGACCAGGTATAACCCCCATGCTATGACCGCAAAACTCATTATATTTATGAGAATGATAAAAATAATAAGTAAATAAGTAAATTTGTATTATAAAAGGCTTGCAGCGAAATGAAATTCCCATAGAAAACCATAGTACACAAACAAAACACAAAAGGACTTCACTACTGGGATCGAAACGAGACCAGGTATAACCCCCATGCTATGACCGCAACACCTAATAATACAAATAATAATCATGATTTGAAAATCAGTACATTTTCACCCTTACTGTTAACACCTAACCAAATTATATTAAACCAATATAATATATT